>JADLBD010000214.1 GCA_020847975.1 Bryobacterales bacterium
TGCCACCCCTTATGGGAACCAAATAATGAACATCCCAGGCACGGCCGCGCGCCCGGTCTCGGGGGATGGCTTCATATTACCGATGGGGGCGGAAAAATGCAAGCGGTATTCTAGGGATGGGGCTCACATCGCTTCAAGCCCAATATGTGGTAGCCACTCGCGCAGAACTCACCTCATCACCTCTCCCTCCGCCGAGATCTCAGGGGGCCCGGCGTAGGATCGCATCTCCATCCGGCTCATCGCCGCCGGCCACCGGCATCGCGCCGCACAGGCTTCGGCGGACACGCCTTACGGGGTCCGAGCTAGCCGCCCACGCTGGCATCGCACAGCTTTTTACAGCAACGAGTCCGGCGTATCCGGACGGTTTTGTGGCCGTCCCAGCGGTGTTGTCGCGGCTTCGAGAGCCTCGCCGAAGCCTGCGTTGTCAAGCGGGGAGCTTAACGGTTGGCTCGCCGGGGTTGCCACAGCCGATCACGGCATTCCCAACTTGTTCAGTAAATAGCGGACACGCTCGAAGGCGTCACGCATTCGGATCTCTCTTTCTTCCGGGTCACGGATCTCCTCGAAGTCCGCTACGAATCTTGGACCTACGTGGCCGGGCGATGCGAACTTCTCTCCGATCTTCCGTAGCCCCTCCTGAACCAACCCCTGGCTCAGGTGCGGAGCGATCCCCTTGGCAAGTTCTTCCAGGCCACCCGGGTAGTTGCGCAGAGTGAAATAGATGTCCCAGGCGTCTTTCTCTTTAAGACGGTCGTGAAGCGCCATACCTTTCATGACGAGGAATGCAACCACGGATGCCACGCGGATACGCGCCTGATCCCATCCCCCCTCAGGCAATTCGCCCTCGATTTCGATCTCTACATAGAAGTCAAAAGCAAGATCGCAACCTCGAGCCTTGCGAGCGCGGCCTTCTTGCACTTCCTGCGTGCGGTGCTTCTTACTGGTACCCGCGTATTCACCCGCCAGGAAATCGACCTCAACCTTGATTACGTTTCCGCTCACGGCGACAGTGCGGTGGTAGATGAATGGCTGCCGCGGGTCTTCCTCGTACCCACAGCGAGCAAGGAGTTCCTGGATCGTTGCGTACCCCGCCTCTTGAAGGTTTCGATGATTCAAGGCCAAGTCGACATCGATGCTGCCGACATGCGGCGGGGTCCCCGCCGGAAGGAGGAGTTGAGGAACCCAGCCACCGACAACGACAATGTCGTTGCGGTATTCACCCAAAAGGCGCACAAGCTCCAGTAGAACGGAACGGGCCGCTTCCACTTGATCTGCGGAGTAATCTCGGAAGGTTACCGCCATGCCGGTGTGATTACCTCTTCGACAATTGCTGACGCGGCCTCTTCCCCGCGGCCCTTGATTTGCACCAAGTCGAGGTACAACTGAATGGGCGACGCCACGGGAACACGTTCGACTTCGCGCGAGCCGTAAAAAACACCCTCGTCATAAGGCTCGAGAAGCGTGATGTTGGCGCCGGACGATACGGGACTCAATTCGAGCAGGTCCGCAAACGCCGGCAGGTCACCGAGAAAATACGCGGTGATCCGCTGATACCGCACTGCCGGCGCAAGCCGAACCGCGCCGGAAAGACCCGTGAGGGCGCAGCGTGCCGGGAGTTGCCGGCTCGCCTCTGCCATCTCGGTTTCCATTTGTGGAATCGGCTTCAGGGAATAGTAATCGCGTGCAGCGCTGCGCTCCATGCGATAGTTGCCCGCCCATTCCTTGAGGATGGGCAAGACCGCCGATGAGCGAAGGCGAATACCGCCGGCATCCGCCTCGATCCACTCCCGATCGGACAAGAGCTTCTTTACGTTGGCGACCTGCCCGAGGCTAACCCCGGCTTCATCCGCCAGATCCTGCATCCGCCAGCTTCGTTTGGCAACGGTGACGAGCACGCGGAGGATCCGCTCTGCCTTAGGTGAGTAGAGAGACCGTAGATCGCGTTTCTCGACGGACGGGTTGGGAAAACCATCTCGTTGAATGAACACCTGATCGAACACGAGGCGGCAGTTTCCGGCGAGATCGAAGTAGCCGACCTGATACTGGTCACAAACAGCAGCGGCGGCCGGACCAATGTACGGAGCAATGAACACCGGGTAATCCCGCGCGTTGGAGCGAACGTGGTCCCGAAGCGTCAGGCAGGCTTCTCTTGCGATGCGAGGTTGCCCGCTCGACTTCACTTCGCATACGAGGCGGCGGTTTATCGAACGGGATCGGACGGCCAGAGTGAAATAGGCACACGAGCCGCCGGGTGGGCTCTCGTGCTGCAACCTGGCGGACTCAAGGAAAGGCACTTTTCGCAGCACCGCCGTCAACTGGTCAGCCGCGTCACGTTCCAGAGTTGATATTTTCACTACATGTACCGCTTTCAGCACTTGCTGAAAATTATTTTCCTACTGAAACAGCCGCGCGTCAATGCGCCCACGTTCAAGCTCAAACGTCACCACGCCCGATCCAACGCCCCGCCTCCGTCAAACTCATGTTCGGCGCGCACTTGGCTGTGCCCGCTTCGCGCATCGTGGCTTGAAGGCACAGTCCCGTCTGCATGGTCCGCTGCGGGGCAATGAAACCCATCGCACCGGAAGGCCTCAAGAAGCGCTTGCCGAGACGGCCTTCAGAACCGGCGGTGTCGAACCCGACCGCCCGCTTGAGACTTCACGTAAGAAATTCTTACAACGCTGCCCAAAGGGCGGATCCTGCGGATCGGATCGCGATCCGATCCGCGGGCAAAGCCTCGATCGTATGACAGAACCGGCAGCAATGCCGGTGCCCAAGGCGTTACGCCTTCCGCGTCGCCGTGAAACTCGCCATCCCGTACTCCCCAAGGTCCACCGACCCCGACATCTTCTTCCCTTCCACGGTCCCCTTGTAGGTGTACTCGAGCGAAGTCCCCTCATACCGCCCGCGGCTGTGGAACTGCACCTTGTTGCCGTCCACATGCCCTTTGAGCGGTCCCTTTACCAGTCTTCCGGTGTATTCCCCGCTCAGATTATTGCCATTGGCGTCCAGGTAAAACGTATGCCTGGTCGTCCCCGCTTTGAACTGCACCACCGATTCCCATAACCCGGACACGTCACCGGAGGGCGTGGCGCGCTGCGGCTTCGGACGCGGTCCCGGAGCCTTGCTCAGAATCTCGTGTATTCGCTCCGCCACCACCTTGTACTCTCCCGCCCACATCGCCGCCGGCCGCAGCAGCATCTCGCTCGACTCATCGCCTTCCCGCATTCCCGCATGTGTCATGATCCGCGGTTCGCCTTCGAGCAACTGCTTGCCGACCTCACCCGCGCTAATGCCGATCTTCTTCGGATCCCACACCACCTTCATCGTCGGATAGTATGCCTTGTCCTTCGGCTCGATGATCTCTCCGGAAACACCCGGCACTTTCGACACCACATCCGTAATGTGCCGGAACCACGCCCGCCATTCGGCGTCCTCGGCATCGCGGTTGCGCTTGCCTGACCGCAGCATCTCGATAGCCTTCACCATCCCGGCTACTTCTTCCTTGCTCACCTTCATCGCGCGCGCGAAAGCGTGGTGCGGCGCGCTGTTCATGAACGCCGCCTCCACCAGGTGCTTGCGGCCCAGCAGAATCCCCGCCGTCTGCGGCCCGCGAATGATCTTGCCGCCCGAGTACGCCACCATGTCTACGCCGCGCGAGAGATACGGATTCGGCACCAGCGGCAAACGGTCCGCAACGTCCATCACCACCGGAACTCCGTGCTTGTGCGCCGCCGCCACATACTGCTCCAGCGTGAACGGATTCCCATCATTGGCCAGGTTGATCTGCCCCGTCGCCATCGCCGTCCGCGGCCCGAACGCCTTCTCGAGATCCTCCAGCGTCTCCACTTCCACCATCTTCACACCCGTGCTTCGTACCGCGTGATCGTAAACGCTCCGCGACCACCGCGGAACCACAACCTCGCCCTTCAAACCCGTCGTATCCGGAAGCTGCTGCATCTTTTCCGGATCGCCGCCCGCCACACACGCCAGCGTGGCGCACGTCATCGACCCGGCCGCTCCGGAACTCACCATCGCCGCTTCCCCTTGCAGAAGCTCGGCGATTCGCTTGCCCGCCCCCTCCATCAACTCGTCCAGGTTCACCGGATAGAAAGAAGCGTTGTTCATCGCCTCGATCACCTCCGGCAACATCGCCGAACCGCCGTTGATCGTATAGGTCGAGGTGCAGTTGATGAACGGCTTCACGCCGAACTGCCCGTAAACTTCCGGTCCGCTCCCGCGCGCCGGCAGGCTCGTCGCGCCTTGCGCCGCCTGCTCACTGAGCAATCCGGCAAACCCCGCCGAGGCGCCGGCCAAAAACATCTCCCGCCGGTTCATTCCCGAAGCCGGTTTCGATTTCTTCGATCTCATAGTCAGTCTCTCCTCCGCGGTTAGTCGCTGGATTTCTGCCGACAGTGTATCACGCACACCACCTCACCACCACGGCCCGATCTGATAACCTACTCCGGTATACCATCATCCCAAGGAGAACCTAGTGCGAAATCCCCTCCTCATCGTCGCGCTCATCGTCCCCGGCGCCCTCTGCCTGGCTCAAACCGCGGCATCATTCCGCGTCCATCGCCAGTTCCTCTACCCCAAGGAATTCGCTCCCGGCAAGCCCTACTCCCCCGGCGTCCTCGTAGGCAAAACCCTCTACATCGCCGGCCAAATCGATAAGGACCCGCGTACGGGAGCCCAGCCCAATGGCATCCGCGAACAGACGCGCATGGCCATGAACAACATGGGACATGTCCTCCACGCCGCCGGCATGGACTTCGGAAATGTCGTCTCCTGCCACGTCGAGCTTCGCGACATGGGCCAGTACAAAGACATGAACGAGGTCTACGGCAGCTTCTTCGGTCCTGATCACTACCCCGCCCGCACCACGCTCGAATTCCCCGGCCTCCCCAGCGGAGCCAATGTCGAAATCACTTGCATCGCCTACGCCGACAAGTCGAAAATCTCCATCGTCACTCCCCCCGCCGGCTCCATTCCGCCCGCCATGGGCCCCTACCGGCCCGCGGTCTTTGCCGGCGACACCCTCTATGTATCCGGCAGCGGCGGCCGCACGCCCGTCGCTAATGAACTCGATCCCACCATCGAAGGCCAGACCAGACAGACCATGCAAAACATCGGCCAAATCCTCAAGGCCGCCGGCCTCGAGCACAAGGACGCCGTCTTCACCAACGTCTACTTCCTCGATCCCGCCGGACTCAAAGGCGGCGTCTATTCCAAGGTCAATTCCGTTTACAAAGATTTCTTCCCCCTCGGCTCCGCGCCCAGTCGCGCCAGCTTCTGCATCAGCAAACTCCCCGGCACCATCAGCGTCGAGATCACCTTCATCGCCACCCGCGACCGCAAGAACAAAGGCCGCGTCCGTCCCGATTCCGCCGGCCTCAGCCCTACCTCCTCCAACGGCGGCGTTCTCGATAGCGATACGCTCTACACCTCCGGCAAATCCGGAGCCGGCGCAACCCTCGACGCCCAAATGCGCGATTCCCTCGAAACTATCCGCGGCATTCTCAAACTCGCCGGCATGAATCTCGAAAACATCGTCGACACCCACGTCTACCTCAAAGACGTCGCCCAGATGGACGCCATGAACGCCGTCTACAAAGAATATTTTCCGAAGAACCCGCCCGCCCGCACCACCGTCCAGGTCTTCCAGGATCAACTCATCCAGGTTCAGGCCGTCGCCGTCCGCTGAGGCCACCGCCAACCGGACTCGTAGTGAAGTATCATGATGATCATCCCGATGATTCGCGCAGTACCGCTCTGCATCCTTCTGGCTGCCGCTCTATCCGCCCAGCACGGCCGCTACCTCTCCGAATCCAAAAACCCCGCCATCGGCGACCCTCAATCCATCGCCGCAGGGGCAAAACTCTACGCCACCTCGTGTGCCGGCTGTCACGGCCCCGACGGCAGCGGCGGCCGCGGTCCCAATCTCGTCCGCCGCTCCCTCTGGCATCCCCTCAGCGATGAGGCCATCTTCGCCGCCATTCAAAAAGGAGTCCCGGGTACCGATATGCCCCCCACCCGGCTCTCCGACGAGGAAACCTGGAATCTCGTCGCCTTCCTTCATTCCATGATCGGCCCGGCAAGCGAGAACAAAGTCCCGGGCGACCCCGCCGCCGGAGAACGCATCTTCTGGAGCCAGTCCACCGGATGCTCCAACTGCCATTCCATCGCCGGACGCGGCGGCAGGCTCGGCCCCGACCTCACCAACATCGGCGGCCGCCCCCTCGGCCTCATCAAGGACGCCGTCCTCAAGCGTTCCCGCGATCTCTCCCTCGCCGGCAGCGAAGGCGTTACCGTGAAGCTCAAAAACGGCCAGGCGCTCGAAGGCGTCGCCCGCAACCGCAGCAATTATTCCCTTCAGTTGGTCGACAAATCAGGTAACCTGCATCTGCTCTCGATGAGCGACGTGAGCGAACTCACAGTCTCTGAGCGTTCCATCATGCCCAACGACTACTCGAAGCGCCTCTCGCGCAAGGAACTCGACGATCTGCTCTCCTACCTCGCCCGCCAGACCTCCCGGAGGACGAACTAATCATGCATCAGTGGACGGCCTTTCTTCTCCTGCTCACCGCGCCGGCAGCCGCCCAGGTCAGCTATCAGGACATCCAAAAGGGCCCCGTCCAGGATTGGCTCACCTACGCCGGCTCCTACGGCGGGTGGCGCTACAGCCCCCTCAAACAGATCACTGTCAACAACGCCCGCAATCTTACCCCGCAGTGGGTCTATCACGTCCCCAACGCCCGCGGATTGCGCTCCTCGCCTATCGTCTACAAGGGCGTGATGTATGTCACCAACACCAACTCCATCTACGCCCTCGATGCCCGCACCGGCCGCCTCATCTGGCAATGGCTCGACACTCGCGCCAAAAAACAGGGCGTCAATCGCGGCGCGGCCATCCTCGGTGATCGCGTCTTCTTCACCAGCACCGATAACTACCTCAACGCCCTCGACCGCCAGACCGGCGTTCTCCTCTTCAGCAGGAAATTCGCCGACGCCGATTCCGGCATCACCTCCACCTCCGCGCCCCTCATCGCCGGCAACAAGGTAATCGTCGGCAGCGCCGGCGGTGACAGCGGGATGCGCGGCTTCCTCGCCGCCCTCTCCCCCGAAACCGGAGACGAAATCTGGCGCACCTACACCGTACCTGCCAAAGGCGAGCCCGGCTCGGAAAGCTGGTCCGATCTCATCGAATGGGGCGGCGGCGCCACCTGGCTCTCCGGCACCTTCGACCCCTCCACGAATACCCTCTACTGGACCACCGGCAACCCCTGGCCCGATTTCGCCGGCCAACCGCGCAAGGGCGATAATCTCTACACCTGCTCCTTGATCGCCGTCGATCTCGCCACGGGAAAAATCAAGTGGCACTTCCAATTCACCCCCCACGACACCCACGATTGGGACGCCCAAAGCTGGCCCGTCCTCATCGACACCGAATGGGAAGGAAAACCTCGAAAGCTCGTCGTCCACGCCAACCGCAACGGCTTCTTCTATGTCCTCGACCGCACCAACGGCCAGTTCCTCCACGCCACCCAATTGATCGACAAGGTCACCTGGGCGAAAGGCATGGACGCCAAAGGACGCCCCATCGCCGTCCCCGGCCAGGACCCCACCCCCGAAGGCAACTGGGTCTGCCCCAGCGTCAAGGGAGCCACCAACTGGATGGGCCAAAGCTACAACCCAACCACCGGCCTTCTCTACGTCCTCACCCTCGAACAGTGCGGCCTCTACACCAGTTCTTCAAAAACCCCTGAGCCCATGAAGAACTTCGCCGGCGGAGGAGCCACCGAAGAGGGCGGCCAGGTCATCCTCCGCGCCATCGACCCCAAAACCGGCAAGCGCGCCTGGGAATACCCCATGACCGGCCTCGGCCGCATGTGGACCGGCACCGTCTCCACCGCCGGAGGCGTCGTCTTCACCGGTGACGACGACGGCCACATGCTCGCCCTCAACGCCAAAACCGGAGCACACCTCTGGCACTTCAACATGGGCGAACTGCTCACCGCCTCCCCCATCACCTACGAAGTCGCCGGAAAACAATACATCGCCATCGCCTCCGCCTCCGCTATCTTCTCATTCGGTCTTTTCGAACCGGCGCAACCCATAGCGCCGCCGAAGGTGGCCGTCACAAATTAGCCGCTTTCATTGAAGTCCGATCCTGCGAATTCGGATATTCCGGAACCTGACCTCCGACCTGTGATGTTGGAGAGACACCGGACTCGCGAACGGAACATCCACTGGATAGCGTGCGGTCATGACTCCATTGAGCCAATGCTCAACATGATCCTCGGCAACGGCCAGGCGCGATTCGTTCCACTGGCCGGCGGGCTTGGCCGCGGGTTTGGATACCGGCTCCACGCCGTAGAGCGCTCCGCTCTTCTGACTATCATCGACACGCGCACCGGGATCGCCGGAATCGTCGGCCATCTGATATTCCCAGCCCGTCGCGAACCGTGCGGCGGCGAATGTAATAGCGTCCGAGGCGAACAGCCGATACTTCACACCGGAGTTGCTGCGGTCCGCGGCCATCCATTCCCACTCGAGTTCGAATGATGTGTATTCACGGTCGCTGCGCAGATCCGCGCTGGAACCATTTGAGAGCGAGATCAGGCATCCGTCTGCAACTCGCCAGGCGCCGCCCAAGTCGCGGGCGCCTGAAATCGTCAGCCAATGCTCCGCGCTTTTTCCATCGAAGAGGATTTCCCAATCGCCGTCACGAGTAATTGGCGACTGGCCGGCGGAGGAGTCTAACAGGGGTAAAGGTTGAGCGAGAGTTTCCTGGACCGAAGCTAACTTCCAACCGCCGGTTTCCTCAACCAGCGTGTAGTTGAAAGCTCCCGAGGGATAAAGAGCGCCGGGCCGTCGTATCGCGCCATAGTCCGACCGCCAACGCCGCATCGCGCCGCAAAAACTCCACGTGCCGAACAAAATAGGAAACCTTCTTCATGTCCCGTGTGGGGGCTCTGCCGAGCAAATCGCCAAGACGCGTTCCGCCCGAACTGAAACGCGCGGAATTCGGGCGCGCGAGGGCACGCACTGCCTCCCGGTCGCCGCGCCGCCTGGCGGAGATGTAGCGGTCGATGGTCTGCCGAACGGCGTGCTCCGAAGCAGCGCCCTTCACCGCTTGAGAAACAGCAAGATCCGGGCAGATGAGGAGGAATATGGGGAACAGTCCCAGTTTCATCCCTGTAGTCTATCGCGGCCTTCCGAGCGTGTATGAGAGGCTGGCCAAGGTAAGCGCAAGGTCGACTTTGTAGTGATAGTTGACGCGGCAATCCGGCTCCACGCGCGATTTGATCGAGTCGAGCCACTGCCGTTCGTGTCCAGATCGCGTTTCGGCCGGGCGCAAAGGCTCCAAGTTCGTAATAGCGCCGGGTTGGCCCATCCATATTCAGAAAAAATTCAACTTTTGTACACGGCTCGAACGCTGCCCACCACTACATTAGAAGACGCAGAGCCGCGGGTGCCCTGAGTTCAGCGGGAATTGTTCACTGCCGCGGATTGTGGGGAATCCTCCACGCGAACGCGGTAGGACTCGCGGAACCAGGGGAGATTCTTGTCCCGGCTTCGTGGCCTGCTCAGTCAGATCATCATTTGGCTTCCGGCCGATCCGACCGGAACGGAAGGAGTGCGTATGTTTCGTCTGAAGTTTCATCTGTCACCTGATCCTATTCGGACACTGGCCTTGTTGTTCCTGGCGCTTGCCGCCATAATCCCACTTGCCGCGCAGCCAGCGGAGTTCACCACCATCGACTACCCTGGCGCGGTTCACACCGGCGTCCGGAAGATTAACGACTCGGGAGATATCGTCGGCTATTTCATCGACGCGAGCAACGCCAGTCACGGGTTTCTATTGAGTGGCGGGCGGTTCACCGAGATCAAATATCCTGGCGCCACCAACCTCCAAGTCAATGGAATTAACAACCGCGGCGACATGGTCGGAATGTACAACACCGGCTCGGGAGGTCGAGGCTTCCTCCTGCGCCAGGGCGAGTTCACGACTTTGGAATGTCCCGGCAGCGATAGTTTTCAAGCCAATGCCATCAATTCCAATGGCGAGGTCGCGGGCTGGGTTAACGTTGCCGGCATACCCGCCAAGGGCGCCGTCTGGAATCGAGGCGTCTGCACTCTCAGCGAATACGCTCCGGCCAACTCCCGCCGCACGATGACGATGTACTGGGGAATAAATGACGAAGGCGCGGCGGTCGGACATTTTAGAACGAATGGCGGCGATTCCCATGGCGTTCTCTACAGGAATGGCACATTCACCCGCCATACTCCCGGCGGAGGCGGCTGGGCGAATCACCAGGGCATCAACAATGCCGGAGACATCGTGGGAGGCTTTACCGACTCATATGGACAGAATCACGCCTATCTGCTCCACAATGGCCGCTACACGGTGTATGACTTTCCCGGTGCGGCCTCGACGGGCGCGGACGGAGTTAACTCCTCCGGGCAAGTCATCGGCAATTACACAATCTCCGGCATCAACCACGGATACTTGACACGAGTGCAGCCTGCCGGCCCCGCGCCGCCCGTGCTCACGGTGGACGATGACGGCGGAGACTGCCCCGGCGCCATCCCCACTATCCAGGAAGCGGTCCGCCGCGCCTCCCCCGGCGCCACCATCCGCGTCTGCCCGGGCATTTACTATGGCACGGTGCAAATCGAAGGTCCCGAAAAAGACGGTGTCAAATTGATCGCGGCCGGAGCCCAGGACGAAGTGGTCCTTCAGGGTGACTACAGCGAACTCAGCGGCTTCCACCTCATGAACGTTACCGGGGTGCTGATTCGCGGCTTCACGGTCCGCGACTTCGGGACCACCGCCACCACCGCCACCGTCTTCGGCTCGGGCAACCTGATTCACCTCGAGAATGCCGACTACAACGGCATCGAGTACAACCGGCTCATCAACGGCGACATGATGGGCGTCATGATCGACAATTCCATGGGAAATGTGATCGAGCACAACACGGCGTTCGTCACCAATTCCGGTCTCACCAACTGCGGCATCCATATGCAGGGCAAACGCTCGGCGGCAAACTCCATCCGCAACAATATGACTTACGGCAACAAGATGGCCGGGATCATGATCCGCGACGCCGGCCCCAATAATTGGGTCCTCAACAACACCGTGGCTGACAACGGCCGCTACGGAATCGACGTCCAGAACACGGAGGACATCTGGATCGAGGGCAACCGCGTCAGCAACGGGCGGGGTCCATGGGGGACGGCGCCATTTGCTCGCGAAGCGATGGGCGTCGGGCTCGGAATTAACCTGTTGAACGTCAACAAAGCCACCCTCAGGGACAACCGCGCCCGAGGCAATACCGGCGTGGATCTGAACTGGGACGGCAAGGGGACAAACACGTTCAACGCCAACGCGTGCGAAAACTCAGAGCCGGCCGGCATCTGCGCGCGTTAGGTTAGGCCCCGTTGACGTGCAAGAAACGCGAAAGCAGGATTACAAACACGAAGGGAGGTCTACGATGGCACAGTATCTTCTACTCTGGGAACTTGGGAGGTGAAACGCAAGACGCCCAGACCTCCGGATAGGGGCATGAGCTATAAGTACTCCGCCGGGAACTTCCACGGATGCCGGTACACAGGCCGCGCCAGGCGCGCCGCCTCCTTGTCCCCGATAATCCGCTCTTTCACGGGATCGAAGCGAATCGACCTTCCGAGCGTGTATGAGAGGCTGGCCAGGGTAAGCGCAAGGTCGACTTTGTAGTGATAGTTGACGCTGCAATCCGGCTCCACGCGCGATTTGATCGAGTCGAGCCACTGCCGTTCGTGTCCGGGCGACTCCGGAATCGACTGCGGCGGCGGCGTGGCGTCCTTGAGCAGTTCGCCCTCGGGCACAATCTCGTGGCGGCTGTAGTCGGTGAACAGGGTCCCGTTGAGCGCGTGAAAGTAGATCCCCAGGCGCCGGGCGGGCTTGCCGCGTCCGAAGTCGAACGCGAAGCTGTTGGCGCAGTTCATCATCCACGTCATCGTGAACTTGGGGTAGCGCCAGGTGATCTCCTGCACATCCGGAGCATCGCCGTCGTCCTGAATGACGAAGCGGCCGCCTGTGCACGACGTTGTCTCGGGAACTCCCAGTTCGAGCGCCCACACCGGCAGATCGATAATGTGCGGCGCCATGCCGGGCGTCCACCCGCGCGAGTAGTCCCAGAACGAGCAGTGATTGTAGCTGTCCGCGAACAGCAGCGAATTGAACGGGCGGGCCGGCGCTGGCCCGAGCCACATGTTCCAGTCAAGACCCGGCGGCGGGTCCTGCTTGGGCGCGCGCCCGATTCCGTCCCGCCCCTGGTTCATGACGTTGAACGTGCGCACAACACTGACGGGGCCGAGTTTGCCCGAGCGAATCCACTCTACAACGCGGCGGTAATTGGCGCTCGCGTGAATCTGTGTGCCGATCTGGCAGATCCGCTTGTGGCGCCGGACGGCGTTGCGGACGGCCAGCGTTTCGTCCGGGTAGAGCGTCATCGGCTTTTGGAGATAGATATCCTTGCCGGCCTTCACCGCATCGATCGCCATCAGCGCGTGCCAGTGTGGCGTCGATGCGATGATCACGCCGTCCACGTCGGAGCGGGCCAGCAGCTCCCGGTAATCGGAATGACCTTTCGCGGTGGCCTTGTGCAGGTTCAGCGCGGCTTCGCGGCGGTCCGCCGACACGTCGCAAATCGCTGTCACCACCACGTCCGGGAACTTTGCGCAGTTGGCCAGATTGCCGCGGCCCATGCCGTTCACGCCGATGATTCCGAGATTGATCCGGTCGCTCGGCGCGGTGTGTCCGTCGCGCCCCAGGGCCGATGAAGGAACGATGGAGGGCAGAGTCAGTGCCGCGCCGGCGGATGTCTGCAACAACCGGCGGCGGGATATTTTTTCGCTACCTGAGTGGGTGAGCATGTTGCTTCTCCTTGGGTCATGATTTGGCGGACGATGATTTCGCGATTATTATACACTTACTTTATATCGTGAAAGAAGCAAGTGCCCGCCGCGTCGGCCTCGAGTTCGGCGCCCCTCCCGCCAAGTCCGGTAAGCAGGACCTCCGCCGCCGCAATACCCTCCTCCTCCTTCACCTCATCCAGTCCGACGGGCCAAGCTCCCAGGCCGGCCTGGCTCGCCGTTCCGGACTCAGCCCCGCCACCGTGTGCGGCATCCTCCAGCCCTTGATCGAGGCCCGCATTCTGGTCGAGGAGCGCAAGTCAACCTCCGGTCTTGGACGGCGCGCTTCGATCCTCGCCTTCAACTCCCGCGCCATCGTCACCGCAGGCGTCTGCATCGACTTGGAGGAGTGCGAAGTCGCCTTGGTGGACTTGTCCGGGCGCGTGCTCGACAAAACCTCGGCGCAATATCCCCGCTACACCGAGCCGAACGAAGTCGTGGAACTTGCCCTGCGGTGCCTCTCGACGCTCGAGGCGCGGAATTCACTCGACCGCGGCGCCATCGCCGGCGTCGGCGTCGCCATACCAGGCCTCATCAATTCGAAAACAGGGCTGGTTCAGGTGGCCTCGAATCTGGGTTGGCTCAATGTCCAATTGAGGGCGCTCTTTGAGCAGCGTCTCGGAGTTCCCGTCCGCGTGGAACATCTGGGCAGAGCCAAGGCGCAGGCGGAAGCCATCTGGGGCAAGGGCAAGAATCAAAGAAACTTCCTCTGTCTGGAGATCGGTTCGGGCATCGGAGCCGGCATCGTCGTCCACGGCCGAATTCTGCGCGGCGCGGGAGGTGTCGGCGGGGAAGTGGGCCACATGCCGATCGACTCGGCCGGACCTGCCTGCGCCTGTGGCTTAAGGGGGTGCTGGGAGGCCTTCTGCGCCGGACCGGCCATTCGCAAGAGAATGGCGCAAAAATTCAAGGATGGGATCGCTTCCCCCAGCGTGCTGAACCCGATGTCGACTCTTCGGGACCTGAACGCGGCCTACGCGCGCAGCGACCCGGTGGCCATTGAGGTCATCGAGGAGTCCGCGCGGTACCTGGCGCGGGGACTGGTCGGGGTTATCTGGACCTTCGACCCTGCGTTCATCCTGCTCACGGGCCCCGTGGTCAACGATTGCCCGAGCCTGATTGATGCCGCCAAACAGATCATCGGCGGACTCACCGGCAATGCCAGGAGCTTCGATATTCCGCTCATCCTCGGATCCGAGCATGCGGCGACAGGCGTCGTCGCAGCCTCCGCGGCGGTGTCTCTGCGCTATCTCGAAGAACTCGCTTCC
The DNA here is from genome assembly GCA_020847975.1 of Bryobacterales bacterium. Lineage (GTDB taxonomy): Bacteria > Acidobacteriota > Terriglobia > Bryobacterales > Bryobacteraceae > CADEFT01. The sequence goes on from JADLBD010000214.1 coordinate 14,232, forward strand.
CTCAACCCCAACGCAGGCTCGCCGGGTTTGTCGAAAAACCCGGCGGGATTCTCCCAGCAGCCGTGAAAACCGCCGGATAAGCGCAAATAAACGGGAAAGTCTTGACAGGGGATTAGGACTCATGATAACTTCATTCATCGAACGAAGTATTGATTGAGGCCACGCTTTTCACCCCAGTCCACTTCGCATCCGGATCTCAATCGCCGGCCTCGTTCCATGCTTCTTCCAGGGAGGTCTACATGAACAAGCGAATCTCGTCCACTCTTTTCACCGTAATCCTGTTTGAACTTCTCGCCGCCGGCCCCGCCGCGGCTCAAGTCCTCTACGGCTCGGCCGTCGGTACCGTGGAAGACCTGAGCGGCGCCGTCGTCCCGGAAGCGACTGTCAGCCTCACTAACAAGCTTACCGGGCAGGTCCGCGAGATCAGAACCGGCGAGGATGGCCGTTACACAGCGCCTAACTTGCTTCCGGGCGAGTATGAACTGAAGGTGGCGGCATCCGGATTTCGCGCCTACACCCAAACCGGCATCCAGATCACCATCAACACCGTCACACGCGTCGACGTAAGGCTGGAACTGGGCCAGATTACCGAGCAGGTCACCGTGACAGCGGCAGCGGTAGCCCTGCAGACGGACAAGTCCGACGTTCGGGCCGAGGTCAGCAGCGAAGTCGTCTCCAACCTCCCTCTGGCTGCTTACCGTAACTTCCAAAACCTCATCAACCTGGTCCCCGGAGCAACACCCGCCAACTTCCAGAACAGCGTCGGATCGACGCCCGCCCGGGCTCTCACCACGAACATCAACGGAACGGCGCGCAACAACAATAACGCCCGGGTCGATGGAGCAACCAACGTTTACATCTGGCTGCCGCACCACATGGTCTACGTCCCTCCGGTCGAATCCATCGGGACCGTGAATGTCACCACCGGGTCATTCGACGCCGAACAGGGAATGGCCGGCGGCGCGGCCATTACCGTGGCGACGAAATCCGGAACAAACGACCTGCACGGCGTTTTGTTCCACTATCACGACAATCAGAATCTGCGCACCCGCAATTTCTTCCTGCCCCCCAACGCTGGCAAGGCCAAGTCCATCTTCAACATCTTCGGCGGGACGCTGGGCGGGCCCGTCATCAAGGACAAACTCTTCTATTTCGGGAGTTTTGAAGGCACACTCGAGCGCGCGGGCATCACGCGCATGACCGACTCCGTTCCCACCGCCGCCATCCGCGCCGGCGACTTTACCGGGCTGCCTGTCACCATCTACGATCCGGTCACTGGAGCCGCCAACGGCGTGGGACGAACGCCGATGCCCGGCAATCAGATCCCAGTCAGCCGGATGAACTCCATCAGCCGCAAAATCCAGGGCCTTGCGCCGATGCCGAACCTCGCCGGAACCTCGCAAGGCACCTTGAATAACTACTTCAGCTCCGGAACCGAAAAGCTGAACCGCTACAACTATGACTTCAAGGTGAACTATAATCCCCGGAACGACTTATCGATCTGGGGCAAGTACAGCCGCATGGATGCCGACGTCGCCTCGGTGTTCGCATTCGGCGATCAGTTAGGTGGACCCGGATTGTCTCGCGCGGGAGCCCCCGAGGTCGCTCCGATGGTGGTGAACATTCCCACCTTCGGCTTCACCAAGACCTTCTCGCCCACGCTGATTCTCGATGGCACGTTCGCCAACAATCGCATGGATACGAATGGCACCTTCCCCGGATACGGCACGAACACCGGCAGCAGCGCGTGGGGAATTCCAAACACGAATGACCCGGTGGTGGCCGGTCCTGACCCCGCCCGGGTTTCCGCCGCCTGCCCCAGCCAGGCCGGCGGCAAGTGTTACAGCGGCATGCCGACCATTAACAACGGCTTCACGACGTGGGGAGCGACTGCCGGATGGCAGCCTTATTTCTATGCCGAGCGCACTTACACCTACACGACAAACCTGACGAAGATGAAAGGCGCGCACGAAATCCGTTTTGGCTTCGACATGGTCCGCTACCACATGGACCAGTGGCAGCCCGAGGTGAGCGGTGGTCCGCGAGGGAACATCTCGTTCAGCGGCGACGTGACCGGCGCGGCGGGATACGTTTCCAACTACCTGAACAATTACGCCACCTACCTCATGGGGTACACCACCACCATGCAGAAGAGCGTTCAACTGTTCCAATACACCAACCGCGAATGGCAATTCGGCGGATACGCCCGTGACCGCTGGCAAGTCACCAGAAAGCTCACCTTGAATCTGGGCCTTCGCTATGAGTATTTCCCGCTGATCACACGCGCCGACCGCGGCATCGAGCGTTGGGATCCCGCGACGAACCTGGTTTACATGGGCGGCATCGGCGGCAATCCCCGCAACGTCGGAATCACCACCAGCAAGAGACTCTTCGGACCGAGAGTCGGGTTTGCCTTCAGAGCTTCGGAAAACACGGTAATTCGCAGCGGCTACGGACTCACCTATGATCCGATGCCCTTCTCCCGGCCCCTGCGCGGCATGTACCCGTCCACCATCGGATCGACTTTTGTCGCCTCCACGCCCTACACGTGGATCGGCACTCTCGACCAGGGCATTCCCGCCATTCCCATTCCCGATACCTCCACCGGAATCATCCCACTCCCGGCCACCATCGACATGGGACCGCGGAGCGCCTGGGCCGGAGAGATTCACCGCGGCTACATTCAGTCCTGGAATTTCACCCTCGAGCGGAAGCTCCCGGGCGAACTGGTCACCAGCCTCGGCTACGTGGGAACCCAGACCGTCCATCAGTTGATGGATCGCGACATCAACCCCGCGCCTCCCGGAGGCGGGCCCGCGGGACGGCCCCTGGCCGCCACGCAGAATCGCCGTATCGCGATGCTCATGTGGGATGGCGTAGTCAACGGCAACTACCATGCTCTCCAGCTTGCCCTCAACCGCCAGTTCAGCAAAGGATTGCTGCTGAAAGGAGCTTACACTTTCTCCAAGGCAATCAACTGGACCGATGACGACGGCTGGACCGGCGCTCCGATGTGGAATTCAGATTCGGTGATGAGCCGCAATCGAGCCGTCGCTGGGTACAACCGCGCGCAGATGTTCACCCTCGGTTACGTTTACGAATTGCCCTTCGGTCCCCGAAAATCACTGGCCAACGCCGGCTTCCTCAGCTATCTCCTTCGGGAATGGCAAACCAACGGCGTGTTCTCCGCCTACACCGGAACCCCTTTTACCATCTCGGCCAGCGGCACGGAACTGAACGCGCCCGGCAACAGCCAGACAGCCGACCAGGTCAAGCCCGAGATCGCGATCCTGGGCCAGATCGGCGCGAACACCTCGTGGTTCGATCCTCTCGCCTTCCGCCAGCCTACCGGTGTGCGCTACGGCTCGACCGGACGCAATATCCTGTTCGGACCCGGCATCGTGAACCTGGACATGAGCCTCTTCCGCGGCTTCCGGCTCGGCGAACGCTTCAACCTCGAGTTCAAAGCCGAGTGCTTCAACATCTCGAACACGCCGAAGTTCTCCAACCCCGGCGCGAACGTCGCCTCCATGTCGCTCAATCCCGACCTCAGCATCAGGGCGCTGAACAACTACTCATCCATTACGAGCACGCTCCCCAACCTGGCGACGCAGTCCGAGCGGCAGTTCCGGTTCGGACTTCGGCTGGCATTCTGAGCGCCGTCTCATCTTAGAGAACACGATGAAACGCAGGAATTTCCTGGGAACCATTGGCGCCGGCGCGGCGCCAATGGCCGCCCCTGCGCAATCGACATCCGCGGCCTCCCCCAAACCGCTCTCGATCGGCCTGATCGGATGCGGCGGCAGGGGCAGCTATCTTGCTCAAGAGACGCTGGCCGTGAAGGCGGCCGGTAACCCCGTCGACCTGAAGGCGGTTTGCGACATCTACCAGCCGCGGCTGGAGCGCCTCTCCACGCGGCTCAAGGCAAAGCCCTTCTCGAGCGCCGCCGCAATGCTGGGCGAGGGCGCGGTCGATGCGGTCATCGTCGCCACCCCCGACCGCACTCACCTCCCGCTGGCTCTCCAAGCCATCCGCGCCGGCAAAGATGTGTATTGCGAAAAACCCCTCAGCCACTGGTCGCAATTCGATCTCCTCAAGCAGTTCGTCGCTGAAGCGCGCAAATCCAAAGCCGTGGTTCAGGTGGGCGCGCAATGGGTTTCCGATCCGATTTGGACTACAGCCGCCCAGCGCATCAAACAGGGAGCCATAGGCAAAGTGGTTCATGCCCAGACCGGTTATTTCCGCTACGGAGACGGGGGCGAACGCGGCATGCCTGTCGAGGATCCGAATGCGCAGCCGGGCCGCGGTCTGGACTGGCTCGCCTTCCAGGGCGACGGCCAGGCGCGCCCGTTCTCCGTATCGCGCTTCTTCCAATGGCGCATGTACATGGACTACGCCGGCGGCCCGATCATGGATCTCTACCCCCATCCGCTCACCCGGCTGTTGAAGGCCCTCAACGTCGGGATGCCCGAACGCGTCGTCGCCGTCGGCGGCCGTTACCTTTTTGATGGCGGCAGGGAGGTTCCCGACACCGTCGACGTGTTGATCGAATATCCCGGCGGGCCGTCAGTCTCGGTTCTTGGCACTCAAGGCAACGCCAGTGGATTGGACACTGTCATACGCGGCTCGGAGGGAACGGTCACTTTCGACAAATCATTCGGCATGACGTTCACTCCGCGGCCCGGCGGCGAAGGCGCGAGCATGACCTTGAACTCTCAGCCGTTCGTTCAGGATCACCTTAGCGATTGGCTTCACTGCATCCGCACCAGGCAGACCCCGCGCTGCGATATCGAGCTTGGATACACCGTCCAGGTGGCGCTGATCATGGCCATGCGTTCCCTCACCGGGCGCAAAGTCGCCTTCTGGAATTCCTCCCGCGAAACCATCACAATGGGGTAGCCATATGTTGAGCCGGCGTTCGTATCTGTTGATGGGCGCGGCCGCCGCCGCGTCCGGCGCTCTCCCCGCGAAACCCGCCGAAAAGGACAATGAAGCCTCTCCGGTGCGTTTTCTGTCGGGCTCGCGTCCGCTGTTTACCTACCGCTATTCCGCGGACCGCCCGAAGCCCTATGTTCATCCGCTCTACGCGCCGGACGGCACGCCCGTCACGCAGGACGGACCGCCCGATCACGTCCACCATCGCGGCCTCATGCTGGCGTGGTCCGCGGTGGACGGCATCGACTTCTGGGGCGAGACAAACCCGGCGCGCCATGGCAGCCTGGTTCACATCAGGTTCGAGAAGCGGTCGAAGGCCACTCTCACGTCACTCATCAACTGGAATGCCGAAGGCCGCTTGCTCCTGGTGGAGTCGCGGACCATCACAGCTCCCAAGCAACCGCCGGACCTCACCCTGCTCGATTGGGATTCCACTCTCCGCGCGCCTGAGGATGTTCTCCTTGGAACCGGCGGACATGTGTATGACGGGCTCGGCCTGCGCGTGGCCGAAAGCATGGACTTGGGGGAGGTGCTCAACTCCAACGGCACGTCCACCATCCAGCAGGCCAACGGCGAACCCGCCAGGTGGTGTGTCTACTCGGGAAAGCTCGGCGGCGGAATGGCCGGCATCGCCTTCTTTGATCACCGCGCCAATCCGCGCCACCCCTCTCCGTTCTTCGTCATGAACGACAAGTTCGGATACATGAGCGCCGCCCCCACCTTCCGTGAAGACATCCGCCTGACCAAAGGCCAGGAGATTCGATTCCGGTGGCGCGTGGCCGTCTGGCACGGGGTGAAACGCCGCGAGGAAATCGACCGCATGTACAAGACTTGGGAAGGCGGCCGCGAGTGACAAACGCCCGCGGCGCAACTGCCGCGAAGACGGTCATTGTAACCGGCGGCGCCGGCGAGGGGATTGGCGGCGGGGTTTCCGCCGTGTTGGCCGAAGCAGGCTGGAACGTCGTCATCGTCGATCTCGATCTCGAGACCGGCCGGGCGCTCTCGAAGCATCTCGCCGGGCAAGGACTCTCCACCGCGTTTTTCGAAGCCGACGTTACCATGCCCAACTGCGCGGACGAAGCCGTAGCGTTTGCTCAGTCAAACTTTGGCGGCGTGGACGCGCTTGTCAACAACGCCGGCATCGGCATGGTCAAGGACATCGCGGATGTCTCCGATGAGGAGTACCGCCGCATCTTCAGCGTCAATGTGGATGCGCCGTACCGTTTCAGCCGGGCCGCCGTGTGCGCCATACCCCGCTCAGGCGGCGCCATCGTCAACATTGGCTCCGTTCACGCTTTGGCGACGCTGGCCGGCTACACCGTCTACGCGGCGACCAAGGGCGCAATCGACTCCTTGACCCGCGCCCTGGCAATCGACTGCGGTCCGCGCGGCATTCGGGTCAACTGCATCCACCCCGGCCTCGTGCCCAGCCCGCAAAATCGCGAACTCATCCGCCGCTTTGCAGACGACGTCGACGCCTGGCTCGACACCTACACGCTCAGGAAACAACTGCTCGCGAATCTCCCCACCCCGCGGCAGGTGGGCGAACTCGTTAAGTTCTTTCTGAGCGACGCCGCCTCCGCGATTACCGGCCAGTCCATCGCCATCGACGGTGGAACGTCCGCAATGTTGTACGAACGTTGACTTGTGTACAGGGAAAACGCCGCAGGGGCGTAAAAGGAGAATTGCATGGATAGAAAGCTCGGAATCGCCATTCTAGGCACCGGAGATGTCTCCAGCGGCCACATCGCGGCCTATCAGCGCAACCCGCTGGTCGAGATCCGTGCCATCCTCAGCCGCGACGCCGCCAGGGCTTCCGCCAAGGCCCGGCAGTTCGGCCTGGAAAATTGTCGAGCCTACACCTCCCTCGATGCCCTCCTCAAATCAGACGGCATCGACGCCGTCTCCATCTGCACGCCGCATCATCTGCACGTCGAGCAAGGTGTCGCCTGCGCGCAGGCGGGCAAGCACATGATCGTCGAAAAACCCGTCGCGCTGGATCTGCCCGGGCTGAGAAAACTCGACGCCGCCGTGCGCGAGCATGGCGTACGGAGCGTGGTGAGCTTTGTCCTTCGCTGGAATCCCCTGTTTGAGATGATCCGGGCGATTCTTGCCGATGGCCTGATCGGAAAGCTCTTTCACGCCGAGGTCGATTACCTCCACGGCATCACCCAAAGCATCTCCCTCTATTCGTGGGTCACCAGGCGCGCCTATGGCGGCACGGCGCTGCTCACGGGCGGGTGCCACGCCGTCGACGCCCTCCGCTGGTTTGTCGGCAAGGAAGCCGTCGAGGTCTTCGGCTTTGCCAATTTCAGCGAAGGCAATCCGCTCGGCTACGAGTACGAGCCCAACAGTGTCACCCTCGTCCGGTTTGAAGACGGGACAATGGGCAAGGTCGCTACTTCCATCGAGTGCGTCGGACCCTACACCTTCCCCATCGTCCTCATGGGGAACGGCGGGACGATTCGCGACAATCGCCTCTTCACCTCCCGTTGGCCGGGTCAGACCGGATGGGCGGTCATCCCCAGCATTCTGCCCGACAGCGGAGCCGTCACGCACCACCCCTTCAACGCCCAGATGGATCACTTCATTGATTGCATCATCAGCGGCAGGGAGTCCCACTGCAATGTCGCCGACGCGGTGAAGACCCACGAAATCTGCCTGGCCAGTGAACAAGCCCGGCTTACCGGGAGTCCGGTGAGGTTGCCATTGCAATGAGACACATTTGCTTCCTTCTTCTGGTTCTTGCCGGCTCGCTGGCAACGGCAGCCGACCTGCGTCTTGGCCTGGTGGGCACGGACACCTCCCACGTCACGGCGTTTGCCAGGCTGTTGAATGATGCCTCCTCGTCCGGTCACGTCCCGGGGGCGCGGATCGTCGCTGCCTATAAAGGCGGCATGCCCGACAACGCCACCAGCGCGAAGTACATCGAGCAGTACACGGAGGAGTTGCGGTCGAAATGGGGCGTCGGGATCGTGCCCGAAATCGCGGATCTTTGCGCCAAAGTGGACGGAATCCTGTTGACCAGCGTCGATGGACGCCCCCATCTCAAGGAAGCCCGCCAGATCTTCACCTGCCGTAAACCCGTATGGATCGACAAACCACTGGCATCCACGCTCGAAGACGCTCGAGAGATTGCGCGGCTTGCGAACGAGTCCGGCGTCAAATGGTGGACCAGTTCCAGCCTTCGCTTCACCGGCATGATTACAAGTCTCAAAGTGGATGGGATCACCGGCGTCATGACCTGGGGGCCGGGTCCTCTCGAACCGCACCACCATCTCGATCTCTCCTGGTACGCCATCCACCCCATTGAAATGCTGTACGCTTTGATGGGGACCGGGTGCGTCGAGGTGACGCGGACTTACACCGAAGGCGCGGATGTGATCGTCGGCCGCTGGAAGGATGGGCGCATCGGAACCGTTCGGGCCGCGCGGCCCTACGGGCCCTACGGAGCCGTTGTCTTTCGCGAAAAGGATGCGCTTCAGAGCGATCCGAAAGCGCCGCTCGGGTATCGCGACATGGTGGTCGAGATCGTCAGGTTCTTCCAGACAGGCGTTGTCCCGGTCCCGGTGGAGGAAAGCCTCGAGATCTTCGCCTTCATGGACGCCGCGCTGCGCAGCAAGCTCAGCGGCGGGCAACCGCAAGCGCTGCGGTAGGCCGGCATCGGAGGCAAAGAATATGGCGCGCAACCAGCCATCCCCTCGAGTCACAGCGATTCGAAGCATCTCCCGGCGGTCCCTCTTTCTCGCGTCCTTTGGGGCGCTTGGGCGTCTCACCGGCCAGAGCGCGACCCTTCGCTTCCAACCGTCCGCGGACGGCAGCTTCAGCTTCGACACCGGCGTCCTGAAAGGAGTTCTCCGGAACGAAGGCCGCTCAACCGGCCTCATTCCGGTAACGCACTCGCCCACGGGATCCAGCCTCGCCACAAGCATGGGGCTGTTCGGCATCTATCGCGTCTTCGGCAATGGCCGGCGTTACGGAACAGGCATGTGGCACGTCCCGAGCGAGGCCAGGGCCGAAACCGATGGCTCCGTAACTGTGGTTTGGCCGGCGGCGGAAGAGCGGCCCTTCACTCTGGCCGCATCTTACCGCTGGGCCGCGGCCAATACTTTGGACCTGACACTGAAGGTAACCGCCGCCGAAGATCTGCTCGGCTTCGAGACTTTTCTTGCTTCCTACCTCGGCCCCTCTTTCCGCAGCGCGAAGGTGCTGGTGAAAGGCGGACGCCTCATGGCTGCCGAACGGGCCAACGGACAGTGGCAGATGTTCCCGCGCAATCCTGAAGCGTTGAAGCTGATCTACGACGGGCGCTGGAAATTCCCTCCCAACCCCGTGGAATGGGCGAGAATGCCGGACTTCGAGTTTCCCGTTGCCATTCGCACCGATCCAGGCACGGGGCTCACCGTCCTCATCATGGCTCCCGCTCACGACTGCTTCGCCATCGCCACTCCCGAAGAGTCGGATTCGCATCACTCGACGTACCTTTCTCTGTTCGGCCTGGACTTGAAGAAGGGGGCGACGGCACAGGTCCGCGCCCGCCTCGTGGTCCTGCCCACCCCCGATCCGGAGCAGTTGCGTGGCCTGTATGTGAATTGGGCTACTCAACAACGAAGAAATCTGTAGCGTTTCCGGCGCATCGCGTGTATCATTCGGTAGTTTGACAATTGGTGAGCCGGTAATACGATCGTGGCGTGTTATAGGCGGTGAATCGTGTTTCCTGAGGACTACACTCAATGGTACTTGAATCTTCCGGTCAATCTCGGACCGGACGGAAAGCCCGTCGTCGAGGTCAAAGAATATCAGAACCCCGGGCCAAACTGGGTCGTCAAGTGGGACGCCGCCGAACCCGTTCTGGATGATGATGGCCTCCCTAAGTTTAAGGACGGTAAACCTCTGGTCAAAGTCAATGAGAAAGGGATTCACGCTGACGAGTGGAACCGGGTAGCCAAACTCTTCCTGGCGCAAAAAAGTAAAGGGCCTCTGTTTGGCGACCCGTTTCCGCCGCCTGGCTTCGAAGATCGCATGATTCAGATGGTCTACAAAGGCGGAGGAACACCCAGCCAGATCACCGTCATCCTGCAACTCGTTTGGGCGGATTGGAAGACGAAAGGGTTTCCTTACCCAACAATGAAGACGCCCAAGGAGAAGCTCCAGCGGTACGTGAAGGACTGGATCGGTCTGTATTGCACTGGCCTGGTGGGTGGCTACGTCTACGACTTCATGGGCAAGAGCTACGACAAACGCGGCCCGAACACAGCCATTCCTCTCTTTGCGGAAAAGAGCTACTGCCGGTCCTCCATCTCGGAAATCACGCCGCGCGATGTTCTCGTCTGGAAAAATGGCGGCCACATAGCCATCATCCACCGCATCGCCGGAAAGGACCCCTTCCGGATGGCGGTGTGCGAATCGAGCGTAGACGGCGGTTATACCGGCGTAACTTCATCGGCGGGCAACATCTACACGGTGACTGCCGTGAAGGATACCGTTTTCAAGGTAATCCGCGGGCTCCCCTCCTCAGGGATGGACCACGATGTTTACATCGCCGATCCGTGGATTGTGTCCAAGCCGAACTTGTCCGAGACCATCACCGGCGCCACGACGGCCATTTTGGGAGCGCTCAAACCCAAGTGAGCCTTACCCCTGCGTCCTTGACACCCCTGCGTCTTACCCTTGATAGTCCCGGCAAGGGCCGTGTATCATGATTGGCCGGAATGCGACGGGGCGAATACGGCTACGATGCGCCTTACGCGCTGATCATCTTTGGATCCTTGGCGGCCATCAGCGGGATCCTGGCCGCCATCGCATGGTGGAGGCTGCCGGCCTACGCCGCCGGCCCCATCTCCCTCTACTTTGTCCTTTTCTTGGGAAATACCTGTAGTTTCTTCTACACGACAAGACGGGGCAAGTTCCTCGAGTGGGAACGCATTCTGGATCGTATCCACTTGCGCGGCGACGAGACGGTGCTCGATGTGGGTTGCGGACGCGGAGCCGTTTTGACGGCCGTCGCGCGCAGGTTGACGACAGGCCGCGTGACAGGCGTGGATATCTGGAGTACGACGGATCAGTCGGGCAATGCCAAGGACGTCACAGTGCGCAACGCGTCGCTCGAAGGGGTCAGTGATCGCGTTCGCGTCGAGACAGCCGACATGAGGATGCTTCCTTTTGCGGATGCAACTTTCGACCTGGTCGTTTCGAGCCTGGCCATACACAACGTCCGATCAAAGGCTGATCGCCGGCAGGCAATCATCGAGGGATTCCGGGTTCTGAAACCCGAAGGCCGGATCGTAATTGCGGATATCCGGGCCACGTCAGCATACGCGGAGGCTTTGCGGACGCTCAAAGCGTCGAACGTAGAGCGCCGCCGGCTGGGGTGGAGATTCTGGTGGGGTAACCCCGTCGCGGGGACAACTCTTCTCACGGCCTCAAAACCTCTAAACCCGAAGTCCGAGCCCAATTGAACGTGCCAAGTCTTGCCGGATTCGCGCCGGAATCCCGCCATCCGGCGAAGACATTACACCGCTCTCCTACCTGCTCGCGGCCACCTCCAACACCGCATACCACAGGAACCGCGCCAGTCCATGCAGCGATTCCTCGCTCAGCCGTTCCACGTCGCTGTGCCACCCATGCTCGGCGAACTCCGCTTCGTCGAATTGCGGTCCTATGCCGTAAGCCTGCACTCCCTTCGCCCGCAACTGCGCAAGATCCGTTGCCCCCGTCACCATGCCCGGAATCGTGATGGCCCCGGGGTAGACCCTGCGCTGCGCGGCCTCGAGAGCGCGAAACATGTCCGTGTCCAGGCGGCTTGGCGGCGCCGAAGACCTGGTGGGGGCCATGGGCACAATCCGCACAGCCGCGTCGCCAATCACACGCTCCATCTGGGCGAAAAACGCCGTCATGTCTTCATCCGGCAGCGCGCGGATGTCCAGCATCGCTTCCGCCTGCGAGGGGATCACGTTCTGGCGGTAGCCGCCGCTGATCATCGTCGGCGAAATCGACGTACGCAGAATCGAATACTTTCCCAGATCGTGCTCGGCGAAATAGTTCTGAATGGCTGCGGACTTTTGCGGGTCGAATAGGCCGTTGTACCGCGCCGCTTCCTCCGGCGGGCTGATCGTCGAGAGGCGCTCGAAAAAGGTCCGCGTGATATCGTTCAGCCGCATCGGCGGCTCCCACGCCGCCACCTTGCCGACAGCAGTCGAGAGGTGCGCAATGGCATTGTCCCGCCTCGGTCTCGATCCATGGCCGGACGTGCCCGTGGCGATGAGCCTTGCCCGGCGCGGCGCTTTCTCCGTGGCGGCAACTTCTACGAATCGCACCCGCCCGCCTTCCGAGTGCACGAACCCTCCTTCCGCCAGCGCATATTCGGCCTCGATGTCCGCCCAGTGCTCCTTCACCAGGAAATCGATGCCGGCTGGGACCGCTGCGCTCTCCTCGGCGGCCTCGGCCAGGTAAATGACATCCCGGTCGAGCGGAACATGGAGCCGCTTCAGTTCCAGCATCAGCATCAAACCCGCCGCTACGCAATCCTTGTTGTCCGTCGTCCCGCGGCCCCAGATGTAGCCGTCCTTTCGAATGGCGCCGAACGGATCCACGGGCCACTTCTCGCGCTGCACCCCAACCGTGTCCGTGTGCCCGAGGATCAGGATCGGCCTCTTGCGTCCGTTTCCCTTCAAGCGCGCCACCAGATTCGCCCGCGCCGGATCGAGCGCAAACACCTGATACGGGATCCCTTCCCGATCCAGAACGTCCTTCAGATAATTCACTACCTGCGTCTCGTTGCCCGGCGGATTGCTGCTGTTGATGCGAACAATCGTCTGATAGTGGTGGAGAGTCTCCGCCTTCACCTTGTCCCAATCCACCGCCGGATCGGCCCCACGCGCGCAAAGCGCCGAGAGCACAAAGACGGGCAGCAGAACGGACCTCGAGACGTGAACCATGCGCACAGATTACCAGATCACCCGGCTGAGACAGTTCCACCTGCCCTTCTACCGCACTGTGTTCAAGGCCGTTTCGAGTTTGCTGAAATGTAATCATCCGCTGCTTTTACCCATCACGAAAAGAGAGGAGCGGCGTCGCGTCTCGTGATGCCAACTCGAGGGCGGGCTGCCCCCTCTCCAACTGAGGATCGCCATGTTTCGATACGCCGTCCGCATGCTTCGCAAGTCCCCGGGATTCACAGCCATCGCTGTAGCGACGCTCACCCTCGGAATCGGGGCGAACACCGCCATTTTCAGCGTCGTGAACAGCGTACTCCTGCGCGCGCTGCCGCTGCGGGATCCGGACCGCCTCGTATTCGCCGCCACTGCCAGTCCGGACCGCGGGCTCGGCAATGGCCCGTTATCGAACGCGTCCTACGAAATCCTGCGCGACCGCAACCAATCGTTCTCGGGTGTGGCCGCATACGCCGCTGAGCGCCTGCCGCTGACAGGTTCCGGCGAACCGGAGCAACTCCAGGGAGCCCGTGTATCCCCCAACTTCTTTTCCGTGCTGGGTTCCGAACCCGAGCGCGGCCGCGCGTTTGACGACGGCGAGGGAAAACCGGGGGCCGCACCCGTGGCGATCATCAGTCACCGGCTGTGGGAAAGACGTTTCGGCTCCGGCTCGAACTTCGTAAGGAAATCGATCACGATCGCGGGCGAGCCGCACACCATCATCGGCGTGATGCCGCCCGGCTACGGCTTTCCCTTCCCCGGCATCGACATCTGGGTGACGCGGCTGCTCCGCTACACCGGCCTTCCTGCTTCCTCGGTCCAAAACGGCGGCGGCTATCTCCTCCTTGTGGCGCGGCTTCGGCCCGGAGCCACTCTGTCGACGGCGGCGGCCGGCGCCACAGTTCTGTTCCATCAATACGTCAAGGAATACGCGGCCAACCCCGATGCTGACCCGCGCGCGCGAATCAATGTCCTGCCCTTCCAGGAGAACTTCGTGAGCGACATCCGCCTCACGCTGTGGATACTCACGGGAGCAGTGGCGCTGGTTCTGCTCATCGCCTCCGCCAACGTCGCCGGACTCATGATGGCCCGCGCCACCGGCAGAGCAAAAGAGATCGCCCTGCGCGCCGCACTCGGAGCAAGCCGCGGAGCCATCGTGCGTCAGTTGCTGGTGGAGAGCCTGTTGCTTTCCGCGGCCGGAGCAATAGGCGGGATTATGCTCGCGCAGTGGCTCATACCGGCCCTCGCCGCCGCCCCGGGAATCGAAGGAGCCGCCCTCCGGCCCATCCGCATCGACACCGCCGTCCTCGCATTCACCGTAGCAATCGCGTTCGCGACGGGCGCCATCTTCGGCCTCCTCCCCGCTTGGCAGGCCTCGCGCCCCGACCTGAATTCCGTCCTCCGCGAGAGTGGTTGGGGTTCCACTCAGGGCCCGCGCCGGCACACCGTCCGCGGCCTCCTCGTGGCCGCACAGATCGCGCTTTCCACCGTGCTCCTCATCGGCGCGGCGCTCCTCCTGCAAAGCTTCCTCCGCCTGCGAAAAGTGAATCCCGGCTTCGATCCGAATCATACGCTGACCCTGCGCTTGACGCTGCCGGACAACCGCTATCACGGCGACGCCGCGCGTACGCAATTCGTCCGCGAACTGATGAGCCGGCTCGCCGCCATCCCGGGCGTGATATCCGCGTCGGCCTCTACCGGTCTGCCCATGTCGGCCGGCCTCTTCGTGCCCATCCTGTGCGAAGGGCAGCAGGCCATTCCATACGGCCGGCGTCCCATTGCGGAATGGAACCCCATTACGCCCGATTACTTCAAAGCCACCGGCATCCCCATACTCCAGGGACGGACGTTCGACTGGAGCGATGATCCCGCCGCTCCCCCGCGCGCCATCGTCAGTCAGTCCCTCGCCCGCAAGTACTGGCCGAATGAGAATCCAATCGGAAAGCACGTCACCTACGCGCGGCGGCAGATCGTCGCCGAGGTGATCGGCGTCGCCGGCGATGTCAAGGAGCGCGCCCTCGACTCCGATATGGGCCTCGTCTTCTACACCTCCTATCCCCAGTTCACCTGGCCCAACGTGGCATTCGCCATCCGCGCCGCGGGCGACCCCACCCGCCTGGCGAACGCCGCCACCGCGCAGGTGTTCGCCATCGGCCGCGACATGCCCGTCACCGATCTTCAAACCATGCAGGATTACGTCGCACGATCGCTCGGACAGCGCCGCGAATTCCTATACGCCGTTGGAGCCTTCGCCGCGCTCGCGCTAATCCTCGCCCTCGTCGGTATTTACGGCCTGGTGGCCTATGCCGTCACCGAGCGGACCTCCGAATTCGCCATCCGTCAGGCGATCGGCGCAACGCGGCGCGATATTCTCGCAATGGTGTTGCGGCAAAATCTTCGGCTCAGCGCCGCCGGTATCGCCGCCGGAGCCGCCGTGGCGGCATTCGCCACCCCGATCATCGCAACCATGCTCTATGCCGTCGCTCCCACCGATCCGTGGACCTTTGCCTGCGCCGCACTCCTGTTCCTCACAGTCTCCCTTGCCGCCGGCTACATTCCCGCGCGGCGCGCCACCCGGCTCGATCCGGTCATCGCCCTGCGTTTGTAGGCTCCAAACCTACATAATGGCAGTGATGCGCCTCTTATATTCCTTTTTCCTCCTCCTGCTGGCGTCTTTCCCCACTCCTGCCGCGGACCCCGATTGGACCGCACAGGCCGCTCACAACGGCCGCATGGCCGCCGAAGGCCTCGCCCGCAGCAACCGCACCATGCACGCCTGGCTCAAACTCAGCGATCCCGTCACCGGACTCCTCCCCCGCACCGAAACCAACCCCAACTGGGTGGTTCGCGACTCCGCCGCCGATCTCTACCCGTTCATGGTCCTCGCGTCCTATTTCACGGAGCCCTACCTCTACCGCACCACCATGCACCAAATCCTCCGCCAGGAGATGCTCCTCACCCGCAGAGTAGGCAACCTCAGTGACGACCTCCAACCCGGCGGCCGCGGCTTCGTGCGCCCCGAAGTCGTCATCGACGAAGTCATCTTCGGCTCCAGCGAGTACATGAAAGACGGCCTGCTCCCCATCACCGAACTCCTCGGCGAGACACCGTGGTACCACCGCATGCGCGACATCGCCAACGACATGGTCGCCTACTCCCCCTACCGCTGGAACGGAGCCGCTCTCCCCGCGCAAACCGCCGAAATCAACGGCAACGCCCTCCAGGTCCTCGCCCGCATGACCTGGAAAACCCGTGATCCGCGCTACCTCGAACAACTCATCCACATCGCCGACTTCTACTTTCTCCATCAACTCCCCGTCACCAACTACCTCCCCGCCCACGAGTGGGACATCAAAGCCGATCAGCCCAAACGCGGCGTCTTCGTCTTCTCTGATCACGGCAACGAAATCGTCGGCGGCCTCACCGAAGCCTTCGTTCTCGTCAAATCCCTCCGGCCCGAAAAAGCAAAGCAGTGGGAAACCCCGCTCCGCAGGCTGCTCGATCGTGTCCTCGAAACCGGCCGCAACAAAGACGGCGTCTGGGTCCACTCCGTCGATGTAGCCACGGGCAAAGTCGTCGATGCCCGCCATGCCCACTGCTGGGGATACATGTTCAACGCCATCTACACCGGCTACCTCATGACCGGCGAGCAGCGCTACCGGCAGGCCGTCCAGGACGCCATGGACTCAGTGGCCCGCAATACGAACTACCTCTTCGACGAACAAGGCGCGGGACGCAAATGGGGAGCCGACGCCTACTCCGACAGCATCGAAGGCGCCCTCGTCCTCCTCAACCGCATCCCCCACAAGCCGCTCGAACAAGCGCTTGACGAAGCCGTGAAGAAGTTCTACTCCCGCCAGCGCGACAACGGCATCATCGAATCCTGGTACGGCGACGGCAACTTCATCCGCACCGCCATGATGTATGCCTTCTTCAAGTCCCAGGGCACATTCCTCTCACCCTACGACGAGCGCGTCGAACTCGGAGCCGTCCCCGATTCCAACTCCCTTTCTCTGCTCATCCGCGCGGCCGCGCCCTGGCAGGGAGTCCTCCGCTTCGACATTCCCCGCCACAGGGAGCACTGGAACATGGCGCGCAACTACCCCCGCCTCAACGAATGGCCGGAATGGTTCACTGTCGAATCCGGCCGCGCCTACCAGGTCGCCATCGACGATGCCCCGCCCAAAACCTTCTTCGGATTCGAACTTCGCAACGGCCTCCCCCTCACCGTCGGCGGCGGAGAGCAGAAGCGGATCCGCGTCACCGCCCTCGCCGCCTCCAACCGCTAACCTCTATCGCGGCCGCAGCGGCCGCATCACCAGCGGGCCAATGCCCACGCGCCGTCGATCGGAGTCGCCAGAAAAGCATGCGGGATCACGGCGGTTGGTCCTTGAGCCGCGGCCGCATCGCGATTGCTCTCTTCGAAACCACTGGAAACGTCTGGATGATGTCCCGATCGCACAAGGCGCGGTAGCGTCCCCCCTACCACCCGCCCGGCCCCGGCAAGCTCCGCGTGTGGTGGAACGCATACTCCCCAAGCAGCCGCTCCCCTCCCGCCTCATCCAACGCAACCAGCCGCACGATCATCTCATTATCAGGCGACGCCTTCGCAAACGTGATCGACTCCTGGTACACAATGCTGCTCGCTCCCGAACGCATGGGAATGTCCGGCAAACGCAACCGCTCCACCCCGTTCCCATCACAGATGCTGAGATCCACCCGTTTCGCCCCACTCATGTCCGCGGCCAGTCGTGCAATCAGGAGATCGTCTTCCGCCGTCACCGTGCACTGCACTTCTCCCCCCGGAGGCAGGGCGTATTGTCGAACGCGCAGACCCTCTTCCTCGGCGCGCTTCAAAAACGCATCGCTCACCACCATTCGCAAGCTGCCTTCGCTCGCCAGCTTCCGAACCCCGTCCACCAGCGCGATCATTTCGCGAAGCCTTGCTCCACATTCGTCGCACCCGAACAGATGCTCCTCCACCGTCTCCTCTTCCCCTCCCCTCAACGCACCGAGCCAGTAATCGGCGAGCACCGCCGCGTCAATCGGATCGGAACAGATCATATTGCGCCCCCCATGCAATCACGAAGCTGCTGAATAGCCCGGTGCCGGATGACCCGAACATTAGCCTCCGAAATGCCCAGAAGATTGGCGACATCCGCGCCGGTCTGCTCGTCATAGAAGCTCATCACCACCACCGATCGTTCCCGCTCCCTCAGGCTCTGCACGCACCGCGCGAGCTGATCGTGATCCAGAGGCGGCAGCCACGCCTGAGCCGACGCCGCCAGATCCGCCCCAAACTGTTCGAGGAGCCGCTCTCTCCTCTGGGCGTTGCGGCGCAGATCCAGCACCGACATCCGGCACGTCCCCAACACAAACGAGGCCAGCTTTTCCGGCTCATGCAGGCGGCCCGCACGAAGCGCTTCCAGTGTCTTCATCAGAACCTGCTGCGTAAGGTCCTCGGCGGCATGTTCGTCCCTCAGGTGCCGCAACCCGTATAGCCGGATGCGTGGAGCCATCCGGCGGAACAACTCGGCTTCCGCCTCATCATCGCTTCCACTGCCGATTTGCACTGCCAGTTCGGCATCGCTCACTTCAAGATCCATCAAACATATTTTATGTGTAACGAACTGCGCCCTCGTTACACACCCGGATTGTCAGGCAAGAGTCAGCACCTGCAAAACGGCCCGCCTGAAAGCTGAGCAGCAATAAAACAAACGAAGAACAGGAGATCTGAATGAATTCCAACGAAGCCACAACCATCGCCGGCTTCCTTATTGCCGACTTCGAAAATGAGATGCGGACCACTCTCCGTGTCATCGACGCCGTCCCCACTGACCACCTCGACTACCGCCCGGACCCGAAGTCCAAAACCGCGCTCGGACTCGTCCGGCACATCACTCTCGAAGACGAATGGCTTCTGAACTCCATTGCCAGCGGTGTATTCACGCCACCGCCCGGCGATTCCGATGCCTGCGGCATCATGAACCCCACAGACGCCGTCGCCCGCTACAAGGATCGGGTCCCCGCGGCTCTCGATCGCGTACGCGCCATGTCCGGCGGGCAACTCACTGACGTCATCGACCTGCTCGGCGTTATCCAGGCCCCCGCGCTCCAATTTCTCGCCATGGCGGTGAAGCACTCCGTCCACCACCGTGGCCAGCTCAGCACCTACCTGCGCCCCATGGGTGCCAGGGTCCCGGGCATTTACGGCCCTTCCGCCGATACCCGCGAACAATAACCTCAGCGAAAGAAACCCAGGAGATAACCAATGATCACGAATCACGAAACCGGCACCCGTGTGGACGAAGTCGCCGCCGGCATCTTTCGCATCTGCACTCCCCTCGACGTGATCCCAGGAGGGTTCACGTTCAATTCCTACCTCATCTCCGGCGATGAGCCCGTGCTCTTTCACACCGGATACCGCAAGCTCTTCCCCATCACCCTCGAAGCAATCCGCAAGGTAATGCCCGTCGAAAACCTGCGTTGGATCGGAGGCTCCCACTTTGAAGGCGACGAATACGGAGCCCTCAATGAGTTCCTCCATGTCGCCCCCCAAGCCACCCCGTTCGGCGCGGAAATCGGCGTCTTGACATCCCTCAACGACTTCGCCGTCCGCCCCGCGCGCGGTCTCCAGGATGGCGAGGAGTTTTCCATCGGAAGCCGCCGCTTGCAATGGCTCTACACCCCGCACGTCCCGCATGGCTGGGATTGCGGCATCCTGTTCGATCTCTCCACGAAAACCCTGCTCTGCGGCGATCTCTTTACCCAGCCGGGCAGCAACCTCCCGCCCGTCACCGAATCGGAGATCCTCACCGCCAGCGAAACAATGCGTTCCATGATGGATTACTACGCCCACGCCTCCGGCACCACCCCGATTCTCGAACGTCTGGCCAATCTCCAGCCGTCCATGCTCGCCTGCCAGCATGGCAGCGCCTATCGCGGAGATTGCCCCGCCGCCCTCCGCGCCCTCGCCGCCACAATCGAGCAGGGAAACGCTGCCATGGCAGCGGCCGCCCGGTAGACAAGTGCCTGCACTAACCTCGTGCAGGCACTGCCCCTCCTCCTACTGCGCGTTATCCGCCAGCGTGCACGCCCCATTCGTCCGAATGTTGATCGTCCCGTTGCGAAACGCTGTGTTGCCCGTAATCACGCCCGGGCACACTCCATCGATCCCGTAATCCCCGTTGCTATAGGAAGTGTTGCCGCTCGCGGTAGCGTTGTTCACGGAAATCCCGCCCGCTCCGTTGAAACTCGCGGTATTCCCCATCGCCACTCCGCCCGGCCGCACAAAAATCCCGAATACATTGTTGCTCGAGATGTTGCCGCGCACAATCAGCCCGACAATCGCCGCCCCCGATGCGTTCAACTTCGCCACGCTGTCGATCACGATTCCTTCTCCCACGACAATCCCTGGTCCGCCATTACTTACTGACTGAACCCTCTCCACCACCGTTCCGTCACCCATCATGCGGATCCCATGTCCTCCCATCCCGCGCACCGTTCCGTTCATCACCCGCACATTCGCCGGACTCACCACCCCTACCGGTCCCACTGCCATCACTCCAATCCCCGCTCCCCCCGAAAAGGTGCAGCGCGTCGGATTCGCCGTGCACACGTTCGGTCCAATAATGCTGAACCCGTTGAGATCCAACGTCACATCGTCCGCCGTGATCTGTATCGCCGTTGTCGCCGCATCCGGAACCACCAGGTTCCCGCTCAACCGGTAGCTGCCCGCCTGCGATATCGTCACCGGAAATCCCGGCGTATCCATCGCCGTCACCTTACCGCCCATGGCCGCCTTCTGGTCAATCAGCACCACACCATCCACGGCGTAAAGGCTCACCCCGAGCGCGGCAAAAGCGCACATCCCAGCCACTTGTTGCAAAAATCGAAATATCATAGTTATTCTCCTTGTTTTTGGCCTTGTGAATCATCACAACTGCCTCTTCATTTCTGTAAGCGGGATGTGTCCGATAAATTAGCGAAAAAACTCTGCGCCCTTTGCATCTCTGTGCGAACCCATTGGTTCTCGCAGAATTGCCGGGGCGCGGGGAGTTGGATTACGTGAGTCAGGCTTTCGACAGGCCGGTGCGCCGCGCCCACACTTTCTCGAACGCGAGGGCGTACTGCTCGATGAGGTCTGGCGCTTCTTCGCGGAAGAGAGGCAGCTTGATGGCGGTCTGATTCACCTGCCGGGTGCCGGGAAGGTCTTGTGGAATAACTACCGGGTGGTGCCACCACTTCGCTTCAGAGTAGAGGCGAAACTTGTGCTGTTCGTCGTAGGCGCCTGGAGATACCTGGACGCCCTCGGCGCGCAGCGCCTTCACCAGCGTCTCCTTCGGGCAGCCCGCCTTGGCTTCGTCGATGAAGAGCACATGGCTGCCCCAGTAAACGCGCTTGGCATCAGGCCGGCAATAGGGGCGCGCGATTCCCGGCAGTTCGACCAGGCGGTCGGTGAGTTTGCGCACCTGGGCATCCACCAGCGCGTTGCGGTCCTCCATCCCGCGCAATTGCTTCCGGGCGATTGCCGCGGCCAGCGGGTGGATGCGCAGTTTGGGGCCCATGCCCGTCCCCGCGTAGGTGCGGTAGGGACTGTCGGAGGGGAACGTCGCCGGCAATTCGTAGTTGCCGAACATGGTGGCGCGCTCGTAATATTCGCGCGTCTGATACATCCCCGCGCCGCCTTCTATGGCCGGGAGGATCTTGCTTGCCTGGAAGCTGAACGTGCCAATCGATCCCCACGCGCCCATGGGCTTGCCTTGAAGCGTGGCGCCCTGCGCCTGGCAGGCGTCTTCCACCACCACCAACCCGCGCTCTTTGGCGAAGGCGCAAATGTGGTCCATGTCGCACGGGTTCCCGGCGGAGTGCATCACGATGACAGCGCGCGTGAGCGGAGTGAGCCGCTTCCGCGCGTCCTCGAGATCGAAGGTCATGCTGCGGGGGTGGATGTCCACGAACACAGGCACGTACCCGAAAAGGTGCATCGGCGCGGTGGTGGCCCAGGCGGTGTAGGAAGGAGCCAGGATCTCGCTGCCGCGGGGCAGATCCAGCGCGAAGAACGCCGAAAGCAGTGCGCCCGTGCCGTTGCAGTGGGCCTTCACGTAGGGAACCCGCAGAGCGCTCTTCAATTCAGCCTCGAGCAGCGGAATCTCCTGGTAAAAGCGGTTGTTGTCGAGCAGGTCCACCAGCGCCTGCTTCTCTTCCGCGCTGTACCTTGGCCAGCGGGTCACCTGAGCCGCCCGTTCCTTGGAAACCTGCACAGCCCTGGGGCCCCCGTCGACAGCCAGCGTCTCCCCCGCACGGGACACTGCCGTACCAATGGCTGCTGCCGTCCCTGCCCGTACAAAGGATCGCCGTGTACCGCTTTCCGGATCGTCTGCCATGACGCTGCCTCCTGGAGAGAGTGTTCAGTCAGAATCAGAATACACTGTTCTCGAGCCGTTCGAGGCACGAAAGTGGCACTTTGCCCTTTTCTTTCTGTACGGTTTCGGCTACCATCAATTCACTTCACACTACTGGGAGGACATCATGCGCCTTGCGATGTCGTTCTTTGTGCTCGTGCTCGCCGTCGTAGCCGAGACTACACCCCTCAACTTCTATCAAGCCATTCGCAACAACGACTTGGCAACACTTCAATCCATGCTCGCTTCCGGAGCGCCGGTGGACCTGCGGGATTCCCGAGGCAATACCCCGCTGATGCACGCGGCCGCCGTTGGGACTATCGATGCAATGCGCCTGCTGATGAAGGCCGGGGCTGACGTCAACGCCAGGAATGGTCTGGACGCCACCGCCCTGGTTTGGTGCGCCACAAACCCCGAAAAAGCCAAACTCCTGATCGAAGCCGGAGCCGCCATCAACGTCAAGACGAAATTGGGCCGCACCCCGCTCATGATGGCGGCTGGGAGCGCGGGATCCGCGGCAACGGTGAAGCTGATGCTCGACAAGGGCGCCGATGCCGCAGCCGTGGATGGCCGCGGCAACACGGCGTTGCTCGATGCCGCGGCTGCAAATGAAACCGAGTCCCTCCGCCTCCTGGCGGATCACAAGTGCGATCTGAATGCAGGCGATTTTGCCGGCTTGACCGCGCTTGCCCATGCCGCTGGCCATTCCAATCTTGCCGCTGTGCGCCTGCTGCTGGCCAAAGGCGCGGATGTCAACGCAGTCCATAAGCGCGAGATCAAGGTGCGCAATGGGATTATCGCCGCGTCCTACATCACCCCGTTGATGACTGCCGCTGCGAACGCGGATCCGAGAGTCCTGAAGGCTCTGCTCGATGCAGGCGCGGATGTCAATCGCAAGGACGTTCGCGGCATGACCGCGCTCATGTTCGCCGTCGCTTCCGACACCGCCAGGCCGGAAACCGTACGTCTCCTTCTTGACAGGGGAGCCGATGCGAGCGTAAAAAGCGGAGCGGGCGAAACTGCTCTTGACTGGGCCGGGAAATTCGGCAATCCGCGCATCATTTCCATATTGGGCGGCCAGATCTCCGAAAAGAAGTCCGGCGTTCTCCCGGCCAGCGCCCCGGCAATCGATGCGCGCAAGGCCGTGGAGCGCGCCATGCCGCTGCTCACATCCGTGTCCAGAGAGTTTTTCCGCATGAGCGGCTGCGCCGGCTGCCATCACCAGCATGTCATCGGTCTCGCTGCTCCTGCCGCCGCGCACAACGGAATCGCCCTGCCGGAGGGTTTCATGCGCGAGGAAACACTGCTCCTGAAATCGGAGTTGATGGGAAACCGCGATGCCTTCCTGCAGAACGTATTCATCAGTGTCGATGGTCTTGTCTTTTCCATGCTCGGCCTCCCCGGCCAGAAGTATCCCGGCGATGATTTGACCGACGCCCTGGTGTCTGCCATCGCCGCGCGGCAGACCGAACATGGCGACTGGCAGCACTTTCCGCTGGTTCGTCCGCCGCTCGAGAGCAGCCCGTTCGTCGTGGCCGCCTTCAGTGTGCGCGCGCTGAAGCACTACACCATCCCCGCGCGCCGCGCCGAGTTCGAGGAAAGGATCGCCCGGGCGCGCCAGTGGCTCCTCAAGACCCAGCCATCACTGCCGTTCGAGCGAGCCTTCCAGGTCATGGGACTCGAGTGGTCCGGGGCCGAGCGCGCGGTGGTGCAGCGAGCGGTGGCCGGTCTGCGCAAACTACAGCGAGACGACGGCGGATGGCCGCAGTTGGCCACGCTGCCGAGCGACGCCTACGGTACCGCGGTCGCGCTCTATGCCTTGAGCCAGTCCGGCGTATCCGCGGACGATGCCGCCTATCAGCGCGGAGTCCGCTACCTGCTCAGCCGGCAGAAAGAGGACGGCTCCTGGCACGTGCCCAGCCGGGCTCCCAAGGTTCAGCCGTACTTCCAAAGCGGGTTCCCCTACGAGCACGATCAATGGATCTCTACGGCTGCGACGGCGTTTGCGGTGGCGGCACTCGCTGAAGCCGTGCATCCGCTGCGGCAGACCGCCGGCTTGACCCGCTAGAGGTCTTGAGGTTGGGGCCACGCCCCCCACCCGCCATAGTGCAACACGGCGCCGCATCATTCATCGGGCCGAATCGGTTTCGGGCGCCTCCAGGAAACATGTCCCCAAAGCCGGGCATGAAAGAACTCTGCGGCTCCGCGGCTCCGCGAGAGCCTTCTTCCTCGCGCCAGCACGAAGCCCCATGCCCTTGTGCGTGCCGCCGCAAGTTCACTTCCTTTATTCTGGCGGCTGTGGCCGGAAATATCGATCTTCTGGCATTCCACATGCTACTGATTCTGAGTGTGGTCGCGTCCCTGCCAGAATGCCGGGCATGATTTGCACATCAGTCTGTGTCAATGTGCGCGGGAACTGAATAGGCGTCGATTTACCCTTCGCCCGTCGCGCTACTGGCAGCGCCGCTCCCGACCGCCGGCCGAAAGGAGTACTCAAATGAGCCGGGCATGTCTGCTTATCCTTTTTTCGTTCATTCTTCTGCCAGCCCAGAATCTATACTTCGGTTCCCGCTACCAGGTCCAACTCAGCAACGTCTACTTCGGCCGAACGGATGCCGCCGTGGTAGCCGACTTCAACGAAGATAGCGTTCCGGATATCGCTATCCCCGGTTACGGTGTCGGCGTGGCAATCCTCTTGGGGAACCGGGCCGGCGCCTTCGAGTCGCCGCGGTTCCTCCGGTTCTCCAATTGCTGGTCGTTGACTACGGCCGATTTCGACGGCGATGGCCACGCGGACCTGGCGGGTGTGGAAGGAGGCCGTAATGCGGTGTTTGTTGTTCGGGGTGATGGGACAGGTCAATTTTCGGAGCCGGCCTTTTACCCGGCTCCCCCCACGCCATACCGCATTGCAGTCGCAGACCTGAACGGCGATTCGTGCGCCGATATTCTTGTCAGTGATCGCAACGCAGGCACGGTAACGGTGCTTCTCAATCGCGGTGATGGGAAATTCGGCCCCCCTGCCGCGTCTCCTGCGGGAACCGATCCCACCTTCCTGGTGGCCGGCGACTTCAACGGCGATTCAATTCCGGACGCGGTGACAGTGAACTTCGGGGAACGCCACGCCTCGCTGCTCGCAGGCGTGGGAGACGGAAGCTTCCTGATGCCGGTGACGATTGCCGAAGGCACATCTGTCTACAATGTGACCGCCGCTGACTTCAATGAGGACGGGAGGCTCGATCTCGCGTTCGGAACCATGCACGAGTACATCTACGTCCTGCTGGCCACGGAGGACGGCGGATTCTCTGAGGGAGACTGGTATTATTTTGGCCGGTTCGCCCATCTCACTTCCGGCGACGTGGACCATGATGGCCATGCGGACTTGTTCGGTGTTTTGCGAGGCGGCGCCGGCGTCGTCCTCATGAGAGGCTACGGCGATGGGCACTTCGGCGAGCCGCGAAAAATTGCCGCGCTATCCGATCCCAGCTATGTCACCCTTGCCGACATCAACGCAGACGGCCGTCTGGATGCGGTGGTCACCTCCTACGACCTCGGAGTCCTTTCCCTCCTACTCAATCCAATCACCGGATCCACTTGGCCGGTCGCTTACACAGCAGGCCCTGCGCGTCCCACGGCCCTGGCGACAGCCGATTTCGATGGCGACAGCAAACGTGACCTGGCCGTCACTACATCGGGCGTCGGTGGGGCTTGGGTCATGCGTGGTTTCGGGGATGGCACTCTCGGCCCGCCCGTCCGGTATGATGCCGGCGCCGGTCCTTCCGCTATTGTGGCTGTTGATCTCAACAAGGACGGCGCGGCGGATATCGCCGTGGCGAACCAGGACTCCGGCGATGTCTCTGTACTTCTGAACAAAGGCGACGGCACATTTCGGCCCGCCCTCAGCACCGGGCTCGCTGACTGCGCCCCAACCGCGATTAGCGCTGCCGATTTCAACAAGGATGGCATTGCCGACCTTACTCTGGGTTGCCTGCAAGCGACAGCAGTGCTGATTCTGCCCGGCCGCGGCGACGGCACGTTTGAACCGGCTGTCGTGTTGACTCCCGCAAACTCCATCACCAGATTCGTCGTGGCGGACCTCAATGCCGATACAATCCCGGATATTGCGGTTCTGGGGGGAGGGCTGGCGCTTTACTTCGGCAACGGCGACGCAACATTCCGCGGACCCGTCAGCCTCCCTGCCTCCGCCGGCTGCTCCGATCTGCTGGCCGCGGATTGGAACGAGGATTCCGCTCCGGACCTCGCCGCCGCGTGCCCGGGCGCGAACCGTGCGATCTTCCTCTTTCTCAACTCCGGGACAGGGTCCTTCCAGCGGGTGGAAGTAGCCGCCAACGCCTTGCCTGGCCTTCTGGCCGCAGGCGACCTGACGGGTGACGGGCACGCGGATCTGGTCTTCTTCCAGGAACCCCAGACAATCGCCACGTACGCCGGCAGCGGGGATGGCGCCTTCACCCCCACGGCTGCTCTGGGCATTTCGGGTAGCGTAGGCCCTGTCGCCGTCGCGGATTTCAACGGCGATGCGCGCGCGGACCTGGTGACGCTCGAAGCGCCGTCTTCCCGCGTCTTGCTCTTTCTGTCCGCCCCCGCCGCCGGCACTATCGGCGTGCCCATTCCACTCTCTCCCGCCGCGAATGAGGCCATCCCGCAGAACAATCCGGCCTCCACCTGTCCCTACGATCCGATTCGCGGCAGCGGCTTCCGCCTGCTGTTGCGCTGGACCCCTGTTCCTGCCGTCACTGAGTTCGTGGTGATGGTGGAACGCCGAGGCGGCCTGTTTCCAACCCTCACGACCAGAACGAGAGAGAGCGATTCCACTTTGCTACAGGTGTGCACCTTCATCCCCGATTCCGAACTCGAAGGATGGTCCTGGCGCATCCGGTCTCAGGACACTATCGGCAACCTCAGCCCCTGGAGCGAGCCCGCGGAGTTTCGCTTCAGCCCTTGCCGGCTTGCGGATGGGCGCCCGTGCGGAACCAATCCGCCGCCGGTTACGGGCGGACAGGTGCCCATGTTGACTGCACGCGCGGCCCATACCGTCACCCTGCTGCGGAATGGGAAAGTGCTCGTGACCGGCGGTCTCGCGCCGCAAGGCTCCGGTGTGGTCACCTTGCAGACCGCTGAACTCTACGACCCTGCGACTCGCACTTTCCTTCCCGCCGGCCGGATGCAGAACCCCCGCGCCTACCACACCGCAACTCTTCTGCCGGACGGCAAAGTGCTGCTCGCCGGCGGCATGAATGTTGCCGGCTCTCAATCGCCCGTTCCCGTCGCCGCACTCGAAGTCTATGATCCGGAGCAAGACGCCTTCACCGCAGTCGGAACAATCACCGCCCGCAACTCGTTGACAGCGACACTGCTCGCCGACGGCCGCGTCCTGCTCGCCGGTGGAATCCCCGGGCAGGGAGCATTTCTCAATGTCGCCGAGGTCTACCAACCCGCCACTCACGTGGTAGCCATCGTGAGTCCGATGATCTCCCGCCGCGCGTTCCACACGGCAACCCTGCTGCGCGACGGCCGCGTGCTGATGATCGGCGGCGAGGGGACGAATCCGGAATTCTTCCATCCGTCGACCAATTCATTTGTTGCCTCGCCGGCAAATCTGCCCCGTTTCGATCACACGGCCACGCTACTGCCGGATGACAGCGTCCTGGTCACGGGCGGCATCTCTTCGCAAGGGCCGGAACCTGCGGGCCCGGTGATTTTCAACCCATCCACGGGGACCGTCGCCTCCACCGGCGCCATGATTGTGCCGCGTGCCGGGCATACCGCCACCGCTCTCGCCGATGGTAGAGTTCTGGTCCTGGGCGGGCGGACCACCGCGGGGGAATCTCTCGCCGTCAGCGAGGTCTATTCTCCCGTAACCCGATCGTTCACACCGGGTCCTCCCCTGGCAACTCCCCGCGTGCTGCATACGGCGACTCTCTTCGGCGACGGTATGGTGCTGGCCGCCGGCGGCTTCCGGATCGCCGGCGGTGCACAGAGTTGGCTGGGAACCGCGGAGGTGGTGGGGCCTGTTCCCGGGGGCAATTGAGCCAGTCGCGGGCTGACGTCGAATTTATGAACCTACTTTCAAGATGTTGGCGAATTATTCTTCGCGACTTGTCGAACATGTCAAGATTACAATAAAGATTAAAAGAGCCTTGACTCGTAAAATGGCTAGGAGCATACTGTGATTGCTTGGGTCGCGAGCGCCTGACCTCCACGGCCCCCTGCAACCGTTGAGACTCAGGCGAGACAAAACAACTCCTTCCCGGCCAAGCCGGCTCACATAGGAGTCTCTTCAACTCAAACAGCAAAAAACGAGGCAACTCGATTCTGCATTCCTTAGAAGTTTCAATTGGAAAGGAGAATTCGATGCAAAGGCTAACTCTCGGCCGGTGTTGTGTGGTCGCACTGACCTGCATGGCGCTGGCTTTCCCGCTCAACGCACAAACAACGAAACTGCCGATCTCCGATTTCCTGGCAGCTCAGGGTCAGAGTTCGATCTTCATACCGCCGGTCCGCGACTTTCTTGGCTGGGTTCAGGCGCTCTGCACTTCCCCCGGCCTAAGCTGCATGACAAAACCGCCTGACTATAATGGGCTCTGCTACGGTTACCTTGTCTCGGTCGACTACGCCGGCTTGGGCGACAAATATATCACTGATGGCGGCGGCCAATCTTCGGGAACGGTGATGGAGGGATCCGTCCTCGTACGCCCCATCGCCAACAACCGCGTCGAGGTGACGGTCTCGCTGCACACGAAGAACGCCCTGACCTTTGTCCTGGCGCCTTCTCCGATCATGCCGGGGACCTCGTGCATGTCGCCTTCGGACGCTAATTTTGCGACCCAGTCACTGGCCCTGGGCGCACGCGCCAACACGCTGCCGCTGCTCAGCCAGCGGGCTCTCGGCGACTCGTTCTGGCACATCACTTTCCAGAATCCGGCGGGCGCCCCGCTGCCTGACCTGATCGATCTTTTCTCTAGCCGTTTCTCCGACATCTTCGAGTATTCGTTCCATGCCGTGGCTACCGGTCCCATGGCAGGGGGCGGCGAAGGAACAGTCACCGTGCAGCAGGCTGGCAACGGCTCGCGGGGCAACCTGCAACCTGCGGTCGTGAATCTCCGCCAAACCGGAAACTGACCGGACAGATCGCGTAGATCCTGCGCGCGCTGCAAGCATAGGACGGATGGCAACAACTTGTTTCTAATTGACCGTTTCATTACTTGTTCCTCAAGAAAGAAGGCGTAAAATGTACAAATTCGTGTGTTCACTAGCAATCCTGTTTGCGATCGCCGTACTGGTATCACTAGCTTTCGCTGGGGGTGGCGGGAATGTCATGCCGTCCACCGCCAGGCCATATGGTTATTCCCTGAATGACATGACGCTAAAGATGGCGCTGTTCCAAACAAGCGGGAACAATCCGGCCTACTATCCTCAAACTCCCTTCCAGGTGCTCTACATAAACTTCATGGTAAGTCCGCCCACCCGGACCGACATTTCCTGCCCGGCGCCGAACGGAGGAACGGGTGACCTGTATTCCGGCGCCAGTTCCTTTGTGGTACGCTCTGGAACACCGTTTTTCGTGCCTTTGTGGAGTGTCGATGATTCACCGACTGTACTTCCTCCATTTCCTTACGATGCGAGCCTGGCCGGGCAGTACTTCTTTGATCCGTCATTAGTGGGCGGACGGGATTTCGAGGTGATTGCCGATGGCCAATCCACGAAACTCAGCGAGTCCTATGTTGGGTGGGCGATAACCCCCATCGATCAGCCGCTCTTGGATGGCGGCGGGCACGGAATCACCTTACTGGGCGTTTTCCTCACGCCAATGAGCGTCGGCGCGCACACGGTCACGATCAGAGGGCAGCTGGCGGGAGCCGGCCTTCTCACGTATTTCGGGGTGCATTGCATGGCGGAAGACTATAGCTATCTTGTCAAGGTAGTCCCGGGAAACAGCGGAAATTAGAAGCCGTCTTTGGGGAATTCGCTCGCACAACGGAGCCTCGCCAACCGGTGGATGAGCGAGTTCCCTGCAATGCGCGAATCGGAAGGATGCTTGGTAGCGCTAACGGGATTCGAACCCGCTACGCGCCAGTCTCGACTAGTCTATCACGGTCTAAGTGTTTGTAAACACGTTCGTGCTGTCCGGCGAGCCCGGCGGGAAGTGCGCCACGGTTGGCCGTGGTGGTTGCCCGGTGGTTGCCGTACATTCTCCTTCGGAACATCGTGGGCAGTCTGAAGCTCACGAGTAGAGCCGCTTCTGTTCTCCCGTCAAGAACCAATCGATGCAGCGAGCCAGATCGTCGGTCCAGTACTCATCCGGACAGGTGGGCACGGGCTGAAAGATCTCGATTAGCGCGGGCTGCTGCGGCCGCGGGAGAAGCCAACTCCCGACGGTATACATGAATCGCTTCCAGTCACCGGTCGAGGGGTGGAGATTGACTGCGAGGATGTCGAAATCGCCGAAGCGGTACGGGCGCGTCTTATCACCGTTTTTCTGGCCGCTCCTGGTCTTCTGAACCTCGACAACGTGCATGGTTCCGGTCGGACAGTTCAGTGTCCCGCGTCCGCGCGCGGAATACTCCTTCGGAACACCAGCTTGCCGACGCTGCAGCTTCACTTGAACCCGCACTCGGGTCCCTGCCATCTCCAGAACGAAATCGTAGGTCTGATCACCGACGATGGTTGCCGACTTCCAGCCGGATGCTTCGAGTGCGGGGAGAACGTTCTCCTCGAACGTTGCCTCGGCGAGGATGCCGCGCACTCCGCGCAGCGTCAGATCGGAAGAACGTGCGATCGCCGTCAGAATCGCCTCGGCAGTCGTACCCCACTGCCGTTCCAGCGGATGCAGCGGAAGGCGCTGCCGCAAATGGCTGAGCACTACCCTCTGCTCTTCCTCGCTCAGGGCATCGATCAGCCTGCAAATCTCGTCTGTCGCTCGGCTCATTTGGGAGGTCGTCCTGCCGGCTCAGGCGTGAACGCCTCGACCTCTTTCCGCCGGACGAGCAACCGTCCTCCGATCTTGAGAACCGGCAACCTGCCCTTCTTGACCAGAAGCGCGATCGCCTGCCGCGACACACCGCGAAGCCTGGCAGCTTCGGCCTGCGAGATCCACTCTTGTGCGTCGCGAAAATGGGTTGACATTGTCAATCTATTGCGGTAACCTTGTACAATCGACGATTATAACGAGTGGACAGGAGCGCTGCACTTTTCATGCCGTCGAACGGTGAGCACATCGATGTGAAACCCGAAGAGATTGAGGCTGCCCTTGGCAGGGAGCCCCTCTATCGAACCACGCACGGCGCTGCGTTCCTCGGCGACTCACTCGAACTGCTGGGCCGCGTCCCAACCGGCAGCGTGAATCTGGTTTTCACATCGCCGCCATACGCTCTTCATTTCAAGAAGGAATATGGCAACGCCCACAAGCGCGATTACGTGCGGTGGTTCATCCCGTTCGCGAAAGAGATCCTGCGTGTGCTGCGGGATGACGGAAGCTTCGTCCTGAATATCGGCGGCAGCTATAACGAGGGCAAGCCGACCCGCTCGCTGTACCACTTTCATCTTCTGATCGCGTTGGTCGAAGAAGTTGGCTTCCATCTCGCGCAAGAGTGCTTCTGGTACAACCCCGCCAAGATGCCAATGCCGGCCGAATGGGTTACCGTTCGCAGGATCCGAATCAAGGATTCCGTCGAGTACGTTTGGTGGTTTTCGAAGACGCCCTGGCCGAAAGCAAGCAACGTGCGCGTGCTGAAGGATTACAGCCCGGACATGATCCGGCTGAGCCGGCGGGGTGTTCGGCCAACCGTGCGTCCCTCCGGACACGTGATTCGCGACTCGTTTGACAAGATCGAAACCGGCGGCGCGATTCCAGGGAATGTCGTGGACGGCGAGCTGCCGGACGTCCTCGATGCGCCAGTCCCCGAGACGATGTTGAAGTTCGGCAACAACGCCGCCAACGACGATTACGCGAAGAGGAGCAAGGAACTGGGGTTGAAGATGCACCCCGCCCGGTTCCCCGCTGCCCTGCCCGAGTTCTTCATTAAGCTCCTGACCGAGCAAGGCGACATGGTGATCGATCCATTCGCCGGGTCCAACACGACTGGCGTGGTCGCGGAGGGCTTACGGCGCGGCTGGATCGCAATGGAACGGGTAGCGGAATATCTGGAGACGAGCAAGGTGCGGTTTGAGCACGCCGTCAGTCTGGACGACTCGCCGAAAACTCAGGTGCAGGCGGAGCTTTTCTGAACTCGTTCTAACACTGTATCGCCGGAAAGGCAATACTCACTTTGTTCCGAACCCAATGATAGGCGCAGAAGTGACAGCTCGGTTACAGCCAGAAATAGAAGCCCCTCCACTCCTCCGGCACCCCTGTCACAGGGAGCGGAACCCGGCCGCCGGATCGGGGCAGACGGTGAATGACGCCGAAGGAATGGATGCTTCAGGATGTCGCCTTGGATGAAATGACAATTCGGCAAACGACTGGCTACCGAATGAGCGTCATCCAGGTGATTGGGTTCGAACTCAGCGCCGAAGGCGGGCCTCGCTTTTCACCAGCAGGGCCATCCAAGCCTGTTTATTGTGCGCGCCATCCGTCATCAAACAATGCAAATTGGATTTGCTCGACACGCGATGCTGTCTGCTGAGCTAGTGCAGGTTCAACTTGCATTCCCGTGCCGCCGACCATTCTCCCATTCTGGAGACGATCCAATAGTTCCTTGTGCTGGGAATACAGTGGTGACGGCTGAAATACCAGACGTGCTTGCACCGTGGCGTTTGTGGGGCTTGACTGTTGAACACCTTCAATTCCTGACAGTGAGAAGCTGCCGGCGGTGTACCTGAAGGGACCCATACTTGCGCCACCACTCACGCCGTTACCGTTTGGTCCAGGAGCGCAGGTGTCAGTACCAGTGCAGGAAATAACACCCGCTTGCGCAAGCTGCATCAAAGCGTTATAGGCGTCATCATTGCCCTGGAACCGAATGAATCCTGGTGTGCTGGGAAATGATCCTTGCACGGTTCCAAAGTTCCTTCCTTGAAGGAGTTTCGCAGCAGTTTCACGGTCCAGCTTTTTCTTGGTGCACCCTGTAAAAAATAGAACGAGCATCAACGGCATAATCACCCGATACATTGGTCGCCTCCTCTTAAGTGCGATATGCGTTAGTTCCTCGTTTATCCGTCTTCACCTGCCTCGCCCTCGCAGCTACTACCGTCGCCAAACCAACGCGTTTCGATCCAACCCTATCTCGAACGAAACCACCTCGTAGTTGACGCTCTGGAACAACAGGTAGAACTCGGGTTGCCCTCCCGACGACTCATCGACGTTTGGAACGGTGAATCGAATGGCATTGACTGTGCTGTAGAACCCTAAGAAGTCACCACCCGGACTTCTTAACGCTTCATAGGGCAAACGCAAAACATCGTTGTTGTTCTCATCTTCGAGCTTGGCACTGAACCAAGTGCTCGGCTCACGATTTCCAGCTCCGAGAAAATCGGCAAAACTGTTTGCTAACTGCATGTACCCGATCGGGTCCCAGAG
Source organism: Bryobacterales bacterium (assembly GCA_020847975.1). Classification (GTDB taxonomy): domain Bacteria; phylum Acidobacteriota; class Terriglobia; order Bryobacterales; family Bryobacteraceae; genus CADEFT01. Next base: position 48,035 of record JADLBD010000214.1, read on the forward strand.
TCCCACCAAATTGGACAGCACGTTAAGGCCGGCTTCACCCCGTTCGCTCAACGTCTTCGACCGAATGGTTTCCCAAGCAGCATTCCAAGGTTCCGTCCGAACGGTCTGTCGATCTCGGTTCGACGACTCCATCCGTGAATTACGTCGATCCACTTTCACCCCATGCGGGTACACAACGACCAGAAGGGCTTTCCAGAGATCCCCTATACCAGTGGTCCTGCTCGAACCGATGATCGTAGCCCTGTAGGTATAGGTTTGCCCGCTCAACTTCTCCTTTTCCAATATCGCAGTGATGTAGCCGTTCTGGTAGTCGTAGTTCCAGCGAGTGACATTTGAGGGTCCAATGATCGTTGAAGAACAGGTCAGCAGCTTAGGCGACCCGTTCAGCTCCTGATTGGTACCGCCATATTTGATACGCATCGTGTGAGTCGCCCCGTCTTTCAGGGCCGGCGGCGGCACATAGTTGAAAGCATATCTCTTGGTGCCAGGCAAGTCTTCTCGGAACTCGTCGGCAAGCACGCTGTCTAGCCTCTGGTTGCCATCATAAATGTCCACTCGAATCGCGCTGGAACTGTTCCTGTCGCGAGCCCAACCGTAAAGCTTGTCACAGCGGGCATCGTCAAAAAACCCTTCGTAAGCCGTGGTTGTTGGAGTTGGAGTTGTGCCAATCCGAAATGAAATATCCACAACCATTGTGCCGTTAAGGTACACACGCGCTCGCCAAGTGCCAACGAGCGATGCTGCCGAGGTTCCAGCGATATTAAGCGACGAGACATAGCAGGAGTACTGATCTGTGTCACTCCATGACCCGCTCCAATGCACGGTCTGATCCGGCCTGATCCATTCATTACGAAGCGTTCCACCGGGTGCCTGACTGAAACGGAAGAAAAGAACCGCCTTTTCGTCAGACGGCAGGAATGAGGAGATGGATGGATGAGGAGAGTTGCAGTACGGAACCTCCACGTTCGTTACGACAGATTCCAGCGGAGTCTGTGCTTGAGCAGCAACCACACACAATGCTGCTAGTCCGGAGAGAAGTGCGGTTCGCATTCGAGATTCTCACTTTCCGATTCCAAAATCAAACTCAGCAGTAAGGAAGAGAAATGATAAGAGGTACTCGCCGCTTTCCAGTTCTGCAACGGGCGCGATCTCATATACGGTCGTCGAAAGCTTCTTCACAGCTATTGCGCGCAAGCTTTTTGGAGGATATCCCCCGCGAGAGGCGCTAAAGCCACCAGCACGGGAGAGTTCGATTTCGCGCTGGTTATTCTTGACTTTTAGCTTAACGAGTTGAGCCTCGGGAGGCCTGTCCACGCCGTAAGTGCTCTGTTGGACAGCCTGGACCTCATACTGGTTGCGTACAAGATAGAAAACTGGTTTGCGGTCTGATACGCGAAACGTAGCGTGCGGGCCGGCGAGGACACCTATGAGTCGGGAAGGCACACCGGGAACCAGAGATTTCAGGCCAGGGCCTCGCCCCTGAATTTTCTGAACTCCCTCCAGCCTTACCGGACCTGCTTCGGTCTTGTAATACACCCCGGGGTTCTGTGGTAGATCGGAGGGTTCGTTTGAAACGGCCTTGACTGATTTAACATCTCCTCCGCCGGCAGAAGGGGGCAGCGGCCTGGACGACGGATTGGGCGCTTGTTGCAGACCGGTTGTTGGGGCAGGCAACGCAGGTGTGACAGGTTTGATCTCAGCTTTAGGGTCCATCATCACTGTGAGGACCCTATCGCTGGCGCCTGCCTTCTTCAACTTGATCAACTCCTCAGCGCTCAAGTCGAAGGCCGTGCCTTCTTTTCGCAACCGCGAAATAACAAGGTCGTCGGACAGCCCGGCTTGGACCAGTGAGATTATGCCATCAACGGTAAGGCCTTGGGGTTTGGCAACCTCTACGGAATCGGCCTTCTTTGGAGCCAACTTTTTTGGCGGGCCCGGAGTTTGTTGCGCGAGCGCCGCCGATAGAAAGAGACTCGTCAAGATCATCAGCAGTTGTGGCATGTTGTCATACTCCTCTTTCGTGCGCACCTCAGCCCTACTGCACGTCCGCTACCTTGCCGTCACTGAACACAACTTTCATGTCCTTATACACGTAGATAACTTTCGTCCCCAGATTGACGATCTTCTCTGGCTTGCCGAGAACACCCTCTACTTGTTGGGGAGTCTGCCCCAAAGACACGCTCTTGGTATTCGCTCCCTGGTATTCCTGCTCCGTTGCCAACACGTCGTTGATAATAGTTTTCACATTAGCGAAGTCGGCTGTTGGCAAGTAGCCCTTCTGAAACTTGAAGTCCAGGAGAGCTTTGTAACGCAACTGCTTGGTGGTTCCTTTCGCGTTCACGGAGAAGGTTTCGCACGATATCAAAAACAGGGCAAGTTCGTCGTCATCAACAGCCACCTTCCACAAATAAACGCGCTCGCCAGCTTTGAAGATGTGACTGGTCTCCTTGTTCTGAAGAAATGCAATTGCTCCCTTTGGAGGCGTCACCTTACCGTCCTGGACTGTCGTCTTGCTGAAGGTAGAATCGGTCGATAAATCGCCGACAATGCCATCCTTCTTAACAACCAGAACGGTTCCTGGTTGCGTCACTCGAATGCGGTCGAAACCGATCTTGCTGAATGTCCATGTGCCTTCGAGCTGCTCTTTAAGTTGATCTTTCCAGTTGGACGATGAACCGCCAGAGGGTCGCAAGCGAGGCAAGTTAGGTAAACGAAAACGACTCTTGGATTTCTCTTCAGCGGGTTCAGCTTGTTGAGTCGGCGTTGTGTCAAGCGTGGTATTAGAGGACGTGTTTGGAGGACTCGCCACGACTGGAGATGGTGACGATTCCACCGCTGCGGGTGCGGTAGCGGGTGTTTGCTGCGGAGTATGAGTTGCAGAAGCCGCGGGCGGCGGTGCGACAGGTTTGATTTCAGCTTTAGGGTCCATCATCACTGTGAGGACGCCATCGCTCGCGCTAGCCTTCTTAAGTCTGATCATGTCCTCTGGACTGAGATCAAAAGACTTATCCTCTTTCCGCAACCGCGCAATGATGATGTCGTCAGACAGGCCGGCTTGGACCATTGAAATTACGCTGTCAACAGTAAGCCCTTGGGGTTTTGCGGCCACTTGGGGTTTTGCAGCCACTACAGGCTGAGGTTTTGCAGCCACGGCGGGCTGCGGCGTCTTTGGGGCCGCCGCTTTCTTGGCGGGTGTCGCCGCCGGTTGCTGTCCGAATAGAGACGCCATTAAAGACGCCAAGAGAACCAACACCATCAACTGTCGCATCATTGTTTCCTTCCAGGAACCTCGGAACCTTTTGAATGTTGCGTTCTCCTATAGTAGTCCATTACAATGTACGCCGCGCTTGCAGCGGCCATTTTCCGGGCGTTTGCGCTACCTACGCTCGCAAAGAAATAAAGATGCACCTTACCGTCGGACGGCTGAAAGGATGTTGCAGCGGGCGGGGCAGTGCATCCCTGGGAGCCGGGTTGGACTTTGTTTACAATCGCCTGCTGGACGTTCAAGGCCAACAAATAGCGACGAGTATCAGGAGAAGCAGAACTTGCACAGATCGGAGCCTCAAAACCACCTCTTGGTTGTCGCGAGTTCGGCGAAGTAACGTCTCGCTCGGCCCCTTGGCCGGCGGTGGAAGGGGCCCGACACGGATGGGACACACTCTTAGCGCGGGACACGCCGCTTTCAGGCATACCTCTACAGAACATCTAAAAGCTCAGGACCGAAGTATAACGGATCGAGTCCGTGCAGGAAAGTACTTAACGTTAAGGGGGTGCGCGACATGGAAGTGAAGATTCGGCAGGTTTCTTTTTTTGAGCCCATAAGCCGAGCGTATATGCTACGCTCGGTTCAAGGAGACGCCTATGCCCGAGTCGCTGACCGACCTGGAAGAACA
>JADLBD010000215.1 GCA_020847975.1 Bryobacterales bacterium
CCGTAACCGTGGAGTAGTTGTGAATGGTTCGTAGGAAGAATCAACGCGGCCTGACGCTCATCGAGCTCATCGTCGCCTTCACCATTCTCATGATGCTCTCCGCCATGGCCGTGCCCATGGCGCGCTACAAAGTCCGGCGCGAGCGTGAAAAGCAACTGCGCATCGCCCTCGATGACATTCGCAGGGCCATTGACAAGTACAAGGATGACGCCGACCAGGGCAAACTCGGACAACAGAAGCTCGACGGCATGGGCTATCCGGAAAGCCTCGAAATCCTTGTCGAGGGCGTGAAAATGTCCGGCCAGGTGGACACCAAGAAAAAATACCTCCGCCGCATCCCCAGGGACCCCTTCACAAACTCCGCCGAGTGGGGTTTGCGCAGCATGCAGGACGATCCCAAGTCCACCTCCTGGGGCGGGCAAAACGTATTTGACGTCTATTCGAAAACCACGGCGCGCGCCCCTGACGGCACGCCCTACTCGGAATGGTGAACCTCGTGAAGAACTTCAAACTGCGCGGATTCACGTTGATTGAACTGATGATCGCCATGGCGGTCATCTCCATCCTTCTCTCGGTGGCCGTTCCCCAGTACAACAAGGCTCTGGTCCGTTCCAAGGAAACCATCCTCCGGCAGAACCTGTTCACCATGCGCAACGTCATCGACGAATACACCTACGACAAAGGAAAAGCCCCGCAAACGCTCGATGACATCGTGCAAGCCGGCTATCTCCGCAAGGTGCCCGTCGACCCCATGACCGGCACCGACCAATCGTGGAAGATCATCATGGAAGATCCCTCCAACACCGTCGATCAATCCGAGCCCGGCATCTTCGACGTCCGCAGCGGCTCCGACAAGACCAGCCTCGAGGGTACTCCCTACGCGGAGTGGTAGCCGCCCCTTCCGTCTTTGTACACCACCCACGTCGTCATCGAGCGCTGGTTCTGCACTACCGTTGTCTTCAGCGGATCAGCCAGTCGTCCCCCCAGTTCCTCCGTCAAACGCATCAGCATCGCCTCATCCACCAGAAATCGCTCCGAACCGTCAGGCAGCCGGTAACGCCGTCCGCCCGCATGCCTTACCCGCGCCTCCATCCCGATAGACGACGCAAGCCGGCAGAAAAACAACCCGCCCGGTTTCAACACCCGCCAGCAGCCGCGCAGCATCGCAAGAAAGTGCTCCTCGTCCCGCGCAAAGTGCAGCACCGCGCTGCTGATCACCACATCCGCCATCGCATCCGGAAAGGACATCGCTTCCAGCGGACCCGCGCGAAAATGATCGGCCCCGAGTGAAGGAGCAAGCCGCCCCGCCACCCGCCGCACCGCCTCGACCGCCTCGGAATCCGCATCCACCCCGTAAACCTCGTACCCCTCCCGCAGAAAATAAACCAGGTTCCGCCCTGTCCCGCAGCCGGCATCCAAGACAAGCATCCCCGGCACAATCCGCCCCCGCAGCAATTGATCGAACAGGTAAATATCGATCTCTCCGAACTGCTCCCGTAAACCCTGCATCATTTGGCTCAACCGATGGTAGCAGAGAGAGAGTTGACCATCCGCCATGCCTAAGCTATTATGAATGTGCGGGGTGGAGCAGTCTGGTAGCTCGTTGGGCTCATAACCCAAAGGTCGAAGGTTCAAATCCTTCCCCCGCAACCAACTCTCCGTTTATAATCAACCACTAACACCCCATGCTTTGGGATCCTGCCCAAGACGGCCGCAATTCCTATGAGCGTCGGATCTGCCCGGCGCCGGGGTTTGCGACGCGGCTGACGGTCCCAGGTTCCGGGTCGGTCGATGATCAGGCGCAATCACGACGATTGCGAACAACGCGGTACGTCGCGCCACCCGGCCGGGCGCTCGACACGCGCCGGTCATTGGGAAGAACTTTCGTATCTTCTGGGTGGCCTTCTTGCGATCCTCAGGTCGGCTTTTGTCGATGTCCTTCCAGTCCTTGGCTCTTGAAATAAAGCCGGCTTACTCGAAAATCGGCGCGACCTTCGCCAGCACTTCATCCACGATCGCCTCGGGCGCGCTTTCCAGCCTCTTGCCGCCGCTCGCCGCGAGATCGAGCGCGCGGGGCTGATCACAGCGGACGACACCTGTCGTCTGCGTTCCCGCCCCAGAGAGCGAAACGGCGAAGCCCGCAGTCCGTGCGAAGCTTCCGCCGCCCGTGATCGGCAGAACCACTGGAACTTTGGTCACCTGGTTGAAGGGTTCAGGCGAAACGATGAACACGGGGCGGCGCCGCCCTTTCTGCTCGTGCCCGGACGCCGGGTCGAGGCTGACCAGCCAAATCTCGCCGCGCTTCATCCGAGGATCTCGTCGCCGGCCGGCTTGCTATCGAGCCATTCCCGATCTTCCTTGCTGCGGCGCGCCTTGGGATCGCACTGCGCAAGCAGTTCTTCAAGCGTGTAGCGCGGCTTCTGCTGCGGTTCGATAACCAGCCGGCCCTTTTCGACGGCCAGCCCGACCTTCGCGCCCGGCCGCAGACGGAGAATGTCGAGCAGGGCGGGCGGCACGGCCAACATGATCGATCCCCCCACCTTGCGCAGACTTGTCGTGTGCATCAATGCCTCCGTAAATTATATTTCAATATAACACAACCGCGCGGTCATGCGAACAGGCGCACAAGACAAGCGCTGACCGGAGCACCCTTCGGCCTCTACGCCAACAACGGGCCGAGCCCACCTGCCACGTGTAGTGTTGCCCCCCGGTCGTAGTGCTCGATGCATCCGCCCGCGTGACCACGGTCGTTCGACGGGCATGCGTCGGCTCTGGGTTTTATCAATTCCAGCCGGCATTGCGGACACGCATCGAGTGTGCCAAAGTGCAGATATGGATCGTGACAGCGTGATCGTCAGGTTGCGACAGCATGAGACCGAACTCCGGAACGCCGGGATCCTTCATCTCCGTCTTCACGGCTCCGTCGCTCGTGGCGAAGCCAGTCCCGTTTCCGACGTGGATCTGATCGCGGAATTCGATCCAGCCAGGAGACTGTCCTTGCTCGACATGATCGGTCTGGAGAATCAACTGGCGGATCTTCTGGGCGCGCCCGTCGATCTCGCCTCGCTGAAAGCATTAAGAGAGGTAGTTCGAGACAAAGCGACGCGTGAGGGCATGCTTGCCTTTTAAGGAGCCGAAACGCGCGCTGCAAGACATTGTCGACGCCATCGCGGCGCCAGCACAACCAACTCCCTTCCTCGCCCGCCTCAGCCCGGTCGAAACAGAAAGAGGAGTTCTCCAGGTTGGAATGTGAAGAATTTCTTCCATCTGCCTTGATCCTCCGGTGCATTTTCCCCCGGGAGCCGGGAACAAGCCGGTGACTTTGATCACGTGGCCCTCTCCGGCACATGTGGCAAAATCAAAGTGAACGACGTGCTGAAAAAGAGATTTCCCATTCATCCGAAGAATCCTGAACGTATATGCTGGGGATGCAACAAATACTGTCCCGCTGATGACCTTTGCTGTGGAAACGGCACTATCCGAACCCCGCATCCAATGGAACTGGCGGGAGAGGATTGGTGGACTTCTGAGGACCTCGCCGATTGTCTCGAACCGGACAAGACAGAGGACGCAAGCCAGGACCCGGAAGAAGTGAGAACGCGCCTCTGAATCTCCACCCTACCCCAGCCCCGGTGATATAATTCCCCCCACCGAAAAGTTCGCCAAAAAGGGGTGTCCTCCCGTGCTCACCGCTCTGAAACACACTGGCCCCGTTATCCTCGCGCTCTCCTTCCTCCTTGCCTGCGGCCACCCGCCGAAAGCTCTCGACGACGCGGCGCTTCGCAGCGCCCGCACCGACACAGGCAACTGGCTCATGTACGGCAGAACCTACGAGGACCAGCGCTTCAGCTCCTCGACCAGATCAATGAGCAGACCGTCTCCAGGCTCGGCCTTGCCTGGAGCCGCGAATTGGGCACCCCGCGCGGCCTCGAAGCCACTCCGCTCATCAAGGATGGCGTCCTCTACACCACTTCCTCCTGGGACGTAGTGCATGCCATGAATGCCAAGACCGGCGACACCCTGTGGACCCATGATCCCAAGGTGCCTCGCGACCGCGCGCTGTTCTATTGCTGTGACGTCGTGAATCGCGGAGTGGCCTTGTACCGCGGCAAAGTGTACGTGGCAACCCTCGACGGCCGCCTGATTGCCCTCGATGAGCGCACAGGCGCGCCCTTGTGGTCCGTAGACACCACCGAGGGAGGAAAGCCGTATTCCATTACCAGCGCTCCCCGCATCGCCCGGGGAATGGTCGTCATCGGCAATGGCGGCTCGGAGTACGGCGTACGCGGCTACATCTCCGCCTATGACGCGCAGACGGGCAAGTTCGCATGGCGGTCCTACACCGTGCCCGGCGACCCCTCGCGGGGATTCGAGTCCAAGGCCATGGAAGCCGCCGCAAAGACATGGTCCGGCGACTATTGGAAGGCCGGCGGAGGCGGCGCCGCCTGGGAGGGCATTGTCTACGACCCTGCGCTCGATCTGCTCTACTTCGGCACAGGCAACCCCACCGCCTGGTATCGCGCCATCCGCGGAGGCGGCGACAGCCTGTACACCGCTTCGATTGTCGCGGTGCACGCCGGCACGGGGGAAATTGCCTGGCATTTCCAGACGACGCCCGGCGACAACTGGGATTACGACGCAACCCAACCACTCGTCCAGGCAGACCTCAATATCCATGGAGTCGCTCGCAAGGTCATCATGCAGGCGAACAAGAACGGCTTCTTCTACGTTCTCGATCGCAAGACCGGCGAGTTCCTTTCCGGCGCTCCCTTCGTCAGCGGCATCACCTGGGCCACCGGACTCGATCGCAAGGGGCGGCCTCTCGAGGCGCCCGGGGTCGCCACCATCAAGCCTGTCATCGTCTCTCCCAGCCCGGATGGTGCGCACAACTGGCATCCCATGGCGTTCAGTCCCCAAACGGGCTTGGTCTACCTTCCGGCGAAGGTGGGCACTCAGTCTGTGCACGCTCCCGATCCGAAATGGAAGTACGATCCCAACAACGTGAACATTGGCCTCGACCCGATGTATGACGGTGAACTCAATGCGAAATTGCAGACTATGCCCCCTGCCACCGGCAAGCTCCTGGCGTGGGATCCCGTCGCGGGGAAGGAAGCCTGGAGCGTCACTTATCCCACGCTCGAGGGCGGCGGCGTTCTCGTCACCGGCAACCTCGTGTTCCAAGGCCGCGCCGACGGCGTGCTCGCCGCCTATCGCGCGACGGATGGGAAGGAGCTGTGGAAGTTCGACACTGGCACCGGGATCATCGCGCCTCCAGTGACCTACCTCGTCGAGGGTGTGCAATACATCTCCGTAATGGCCGGTTGGGGCGGTCCCCTGGCATTGTTCAACCCTCCAGGATCTGGTCCGGTCAAGCCCGGCTTCGGACGAATAGTGACCTTCACACTCGACGGCGCCGCCAAACTGAGGGCGCTGCCCTTAAGCCGCAAGAGCCGCCCGGACCCGCCTATCGCCGTCAACGCCTCCAAACAAGTGGTGCATGAAGGCGAATTGCTATACACGTTCCACTGCGCCCCTTGTCACGGTCTGAACGCGGTGGCTGGTCCCTTGCCTGACTTGCGCTACTCCGGCAAGGAAGTCATGGATGGCATCGAAGACATCGTCCTGCGCGGAACCCGCGCCGAATCGGGCATGCCGTCATTCCAAAAACTCCTCAACGCGCGGCAGGTACGGGCCATCCAGTCCTACATCCTTTCCCGCGCCCGCGAATCCGCCGCTGGCAATCCGCCGAAGCCGTAACCTGTCCCTCCAGGCTATGCCTTGACACTTTTCAGTCGAACGGATTCACTACGCGTACGCCGCCGTGCACGGCGCCCTTCTGTAGATCCTCGCTGTAGAGAACGGCGGCGCCCGCACATCGCGCGGCATGCACGATCAGCGCATCCCAAAAAGAGATGCGCCGCAGGCGGTGCAGTTCGATGGCGTCGATCACATCAGCGGGCTCAAACCGCACGACACGGGCTTTGGCCAGGATCTCCATCTTGCGCTGCGCTGCTTCAGGAGTCAGCCCCAGTTTCCGTGTGGCTGCGACGAAATATTCCTGCAACACTTGCAACGACACCACGGCAGTCTGCGCACGCAGGTGTTCAGCGACCAGTGCCGTCGCTCGCTTCTGCTTTCTTGGGGACGAGCCGTCGTCGGCGTAGACCAGAACGTTGCTGTCAAAAAACGCTAATGCGCTCATCGCCTTTCGTGCAACTCTTCGCGATTGAACTTCCATCCCCGCGAGTTGCCTTTGGACTCACGCGACAGTCGCTCAAACTCCTTGGCCAGAGCGGCGGGGTCAGTGAACCCTGCAAACTGCGCCAGATAGTCACGCACAAGCTGATTCACGCTCGTGCCCATCGCTTCCGCACGCCGCCGCGCCTCCCTCATCACCTCATCATCAACCGACAGCGTTACATTCATCTACACATAATACGTGTACACGTCCGTGGTCAAGGCTTTCGAAGGCTCATAGATACCCTATCCGTAATCGGAAACCATCCTCTGCATGGATCGGCCAACCTCATTCCCGCCGGAATTCGTCCTCATCCTCCATCGCGAGCAACCTCGAGGTTCGGTCAAGATCCAAGATCCTGCATCGGTTCCCGAAACCGCTTACGCGCAACTCTGGCGTCAGCGCTTCGACCGGCTCGCCGAGGCCTTCGCCGGCTTCTTGGGCGAGGCGACCTTCGCCGCCGGCACGATCACCTTGTGCACCGGCATCACCGTCGGCTCTCCCCCTTCGATCCCCAGCTGTTGCAGGATCGGCATCAGCGTCTTCGCGAACTTGTCGAACGCGGCTTGCGAGGTCCAGACATCGAACACCATCAGTTTGTCTTTCGGCCCAAACGACGCATGGTACGAACGTCCCGCCGGGTTGCCTGCCCCAGCCTTTCTCAATAACTTGATGCACTCGTCGTATTTCTCCGCCGACATCGCGGCAGGAGAAAAATAAATCCCTATAGCCATGAGTACCAGCCTCCTTGTGACTCTATACCGCCAATCTGGCGCGTCGCGACCAGTTCATTCTAGTACACCCGCACCAGCTGCGTGCCGTATGTATGCTGCTTCAATGAAGACACGCTGCAAAGGTCGATGTGTTCGAATGGAACGGTAAAGACCTCAACTGGAGCGCCATCCAGGCGGCTGCCATTACCATGCCGGGAGAACGCCCTCTCCATTCCATCGAACCGGAACCCATGAGGACCTGCTCCCACAGCACCCCCGGAAAACCCGTTCACAACCCTTTCTACCCACCGCTTCTTCAATCCTATCAACTACTTGCAGCCAAAGAACCGCTTCCGCCCCCTCGCCGTCTGCTACCTTGGATTCCAGATAGCGGACATCCTTGTCCCGCAAACGGTACCCAATGCCTTTACCCCATCGCGATTTTACAGATTTTGACACCTTTTACACCTCTTCCTCCCCCCAGACCCCTCCCCCCAACCAAACCCAGCCCCCCTCTTTCTCACACTGCGATATGATGTTTCTCGCAGGATTCCCCAACATGTCCAACTCTTGCCGCATTGTGGGAGCCGTTTTTTTCCTCTGCACTCTCGCGCCGTCCGCCTCCGCCGCTCCGGTCGAATTCAATCGCGACATTCGCCCCATCCTCTCCGACCGGTGCTTCGTCTGCCACGGCCCCGACTCCGCCTCCAAGAAGATTCCCTTCCGCCTCGACTCCGAAGCGGCCATGTTCGGCAAACTCGCCAGCGGCCGCTTCGCCGTCGTCCCCGGCGATACCGCCAAGAGCGAACTCATCCATCGCGTTACCGCCGAAAAACCCGCCCTCCGCATGCCGCCCACCTACTCCGGCCTCAAGCTGACGCCCCACGAAATCGACCTCCTCAAGGCCTGGATCGAGCAGGGTGCCAAATGGCAGAAGCACTGGTCCCTCATCCCGCCCACTCGTCCCGCGCTCCCGCCCGTCGAAAACACCGCCTGGCCCATCAACCCCATCGACTACTTCGTCCTCGCGCGCCTCGAGCGCGAGGGGCTGAAACCTTCCCCCGAAGCCTCCCGCGCCGCCCTGCTCCGCCGCCTCTCCCTCGATCTCACTGGAATCCCGCCCACTCCCGCCGAACTCGCCGCCTTCCTCAATGACCATTCCTCCGGAGCCTACGAAAAGGTGGTCGATCGCCTCCTCGCCTCACCCCGCTACGGCGAACACATGGCCTCCCGCTGGCTCGATGTCGCCCGCTACGCCGATACCAACGGCTACCAGACCGACGGCGAGCGCGTCATGTGGCGCTGGCGCGATTGGGTCATCCAGGCCTTCAACAAAAATAAGCCCTTCGATCAATTCACCATCGAGCAGATCGCCGGCGACCTGCTCCCCAACCCCACCCTCGACCAACTCATCGCCACCGCCTTCAACCGCAACCACCGCGGCAACGGAGAAGGCGGCATCGTGCAGGAAGAGTACATGGTGGAATACGCCGCCGACCGCCTCGAGACCATGTCCACCGTCTGGCTCGGCTCCACCATCGGCTGCGCCCGCTGCCACAACCACAAGTACGACCCCTTCACCCAAAAGGACTACTACTCCCTGTTCGCCTTCTTCGACAACGTCCCCGACCGCGGCCGCTACTTCAAATTCGGCAATACCCCGCCCTTCATCCCCGCCCCCACCCCCGATGAGCAGGCCCAACTGCGCCAACTCGAAAGCAAGCTCGCCGGCGCCAAAGAGCACTACCGGTCCTTCCAGCCCGCCATTGATTCCACCCTCGCCGCGTGGATCAAATCGCTCCCGTCCGCCAAGCCGGTGGACTGGTTCGTCTCCCGGGGCCAGATCGCCCACATTCCCCTCGATCCCTCCGATCATGTCAATGTTCCCGAGGGCATCCAGTACGTCCCCGGCCTCTACGGACCGGCCGCCCGTTTCAACGGCGCCGCTTTCGACGACGCTGGAAACTTCTCCAACTTCGGCTACTACAACTCCTTCTCCCTCTCGGCCTGGGTCAACCCGTCCAGCCCCAATGGGGCCATCCTCACCAAAGGCAAGGACATCGTCGAAGAGACCGGCATCGGCCTCGCTCTCCACGACGGCAAGGTCCAGTTCAACCTCGTCCTTCGCTGGCTGGATGACGCGATTCGCGTCGAAACCAAGGAAGCTATCCCGCTGAATCAATGGCGGCATGTCCTCGCCACCTACGACGGTACCCGCCTCGCCGCCGGAGTCCACGTCTACATCGACGGCCGCGAAGCCCCCCTCCACATCCTCGTCGACGAACTCAACCAGGACTTCAAGACCAACGAGCCATGGCGCATCGGCGGAGGCGCAGGCAAGGAATCCCTCTACCACGGCCTCATCGATGAAGTCCGCGTCTACAACCGTCCCCTCCCCGCGAACGAGGCCGCCGTGCTCGCCATTCGCGAGAACCTCAACCAACTCGCCGCTCTCAACTCGCGCACTCCGGCCGCGGACTCCAAACTCCGCCAGGCGTTCCTCGAGGACCACGCCTCCCCCGAAATCCGACGCGCCTACCGCGACCGCCTCTCCCTCGCCGAACAGCGCGAAGCCCTCATCGCCTCCTTCCCCACCGTCATGATCATGAAGGAGCGCGAAACACCGCGCGAAACCCACATCCTCATTCGCGGAGCCTACGACAAGCCGGGCGAACTGGTCTCCCGCAACGTCCCTGCCGTCCTCCCTCAGCTTCCCCCGGACGCTCCCAAAAACCGGCTCGGCCTTGCCAAATGGCTCGTCAGTCCCTCCAACCCGCTCCCGGCGCGCGTCATCATGAACCGCTTCTGGCAGTCCTGCTTCGGCGTCGGCATCGTCAAAACCGTCGAGGATTTCGGCTCCCAGGGCGAATGGCCCAGCCATCCCGCTCTCCTCGATTGGCTCGCCACCGAATTCATCGGCTCCGGCTGGGATGTCAAGCACATGCAGAAGCTCATCGTCATGAGCGCCACCTATCGCCAGAGATCTCGCGTCTCGCCCGACCTCCTCCAGCGAGACCCCGAAAACCGGCTCCTCGCCCGCGGTCCCCGTGTCCGCCTCCCCGCGGAAATCGTCCGGGACCAGGCCCTCGCCGCTGCCGGTCTCCTCGTCGAACACGTCGGCGGACCTTCCGTCAAGCCATATCAGCCCGCCGGCCTCTGGAAAGAACTCAGCGGCGGCGCGGATTACCAGCGCGACAAGGGCGAAGGTCTCTACCGCCGCAGCCTTTACACCTTCTGGAAACGCACCTCCCCGCCGCCCGCCATGATGAACTTCGACGCCGCCGGGCGCGAAACCTGCATCGTCCGCGAAACCCGCACCAACACGCCCCTCCAGGCGCTCAACATGATGAATGACATTACCTACCTCGAAGCCTCCCGCAAAATGGCCGAACGCATGATGCGCGAAGGCGGCGCCACCCCCACCGCACGCATTGCTTACGGCTTCGAACTCGCCACCTCCCGCACACCCCGCGAGAAGGAAGCCGCCATCCTGCTCGACAACTACCGCAGCCAGCTCGACTATTACCAGACGAACCCAGACGCCGCCCGCAAGATGCTCGCTGAGGGCGATTCCCCCGCCGACCGGCAACTCAACCCCGGCGAACTCGCCGCCTACTCCACCGTGGCCAGTCTCATCCTCAACCTCGATGAGACCATCACCAAACATTGAAGGAGAATGCCATGAACCTCACCCGCCGCCACTTCTTCAGCCGCACTTCCACCGGAATCGGTATCGCCGCCCTCGCCCATCTCCTTGGCAATGACCTTCAGGCCGAAACCGCGGGCGCCTCCACGCTCTCCGGCATCCCCCACTTCCCTCCCAGGGCCAAGCGCGTCATCTACCTCTTCATGTCCGGCGGACCCTCCCAGATGGAGACGTTCGACTACAAGCCGATGCTCGCCAGGCTCCGCGGCACGGACCTCCCCGACTCCGTCCGCCAGGGCCAGCGCCTCACCGGCATGACCGCCACCCAGACCCGTTTCCCCGTGGTCGAGTCTCTATTCAAGTTCTCCCAGCACGGCCAGTGCGGCGCCTGGGCCAGCGAACTCGTCCCGCACACCGCCAAAATCGTCGACCGCCTCTGCTTCGTCAAGTCCATGCACACCGAAGCTATCAACCACGATCCGGCGGTCACTTTCTTTCAGACCGGCTTCCAACTCGCCGGCCGCCCCAGCATCGGCGCGTGGCTCTCCTACGGCCTCGGCAGCGAGAACAAAGACCTCCCCGCCTTCGTCGTCATGATCTCCTCCACTGGCAAGGGCGATCAGCCGCTCTATGACCGCCTCTGGGGCAGCGGCTTCCTCCCCACCCGCTACCAGGGCGTCAAGTTCCGCTCCGGCGGCGATCCCGTTCTTTACCTGTCGACCCCAGCGGGGATGACGCCCAATACCCGCCGCCGCTATCTCGACGACCTGGCCAGGCTCAATGAGATGCAACTCGAGGATTACAACGATCCCGAAATCTCCACCCGCATCGCCCAATACGAGATGGCCTACAAGATGCAAACGTCAGTTCCCGAACTGGCTGACCTTTCCAAGGAATCCGAGAAGACCTTCGAACTCTACGGCCCAGACGCCAGGAAGCCCGGCACCTTTGCCCGCAACTGCCTTCTCGCCCGCCGGCTTGCCGAGCGCGGCGTCCGCTTCATCCAGCTCTTCCACCGTGGCTGGGACCACCACACCAATCTCCCCGAAGGCATCACCAACGTAACGAAAGAAACCGATCAGCCCGCCGCCGCCCTCGTCCAGGATCTCGCCCAGCGCGGACTCCTCGATGACACCCTGGTCGTCTGGGGCGGCGAGTTCGGCCGCACCGTCTATTGCCAGGGCAAGCTCACTCCCAAGGACTACGGCCGCGACCATCACCCCCGCTGCTTCACCGTCTGGATGGCCGGAGGCGGCATGAAGCCCGGACTCACCTTCGGAGCCACCGACGACTTCAGCTACA
>JADLBD010000216.1 GCA_020847975.1 Bryobacterales bacterium
TGTTCTTCCAGGTCGGTCAGCGACTCGGGCATAGGCGTCTCCTTGAACCGAGCGTAGCATATACGCTCGGCTTATGGGCTCAAAAAAAGAAACCTGCCGAATCTTCACTTCCATGTCGCGCACCCCCCCTCCTCTACTCCATTGGCAGCCGCACTCTTGTGGGGGAAGATAGGTGCGAGACAATCTTTATGGAGAATGGGTCTGGCAAGAGAGCACCTGAGTTCATCCGCCGCTCACGCATCGGGCGATTGTGACGGACTCAATGAGGAAGACTGGATCAAGCGGTGTATTCAGCAGGGTGAAGGAGTGGATACAGCAGCTTCGTGGCTGTGATCGGCGTGGTAGGAGCTGCGCACGAGCGGACCGGCTTCCACGTGCGCGAAGCCGAGTTCGGATCCAATGCGGCGGTATTCGGCGAATTCCTCGGGAGGGATGTAGCGGAGGATGGGGAGATGCTTGGGCGAGGGGCGGAGATACTGGCCGAGGGTGATGATGTCGACATTGTGGGCTTTGAGGTCGCGCAGGACCTGGACCACCTCCTCCATGGTCTCGCCGAGGCCGAGCATGAGGCCGGACTTGGTGGGGATTTCCGGGCGGGAGGCCTTGGCATAGGCCAGCATGTCGAGCGACCGTTCGTAGCGCGCGCCGAGACGGACCTGGCGGTAGAGGCGGGGTACGGTTTCGGTGTTGTGATTGAGAACGTCAGGGGCGGCGTCCATGACCAGATCCATGGCGGCGTGGGAGCCCTGGAAATCGGGGACGAGGACTTCGACTTTGCAGCCGGGGACGCGCTCGCGGATGGCGCGGATGGTCATGGCGAAGAGGAGCGCGCCGCCGTCCTTGCGGTCGTCGCGATTGACACTGGTGACGACGGCGTAGCGAAGCCCGAGGAGAGCGACGGCTTCGGCGACGCGGCGGGGCTCGTCGAAATCGACTTCGAGGGGAGCACCTTTCCGGACCGCGCAGAAGCCGCAGCGGCGGGTGCAGACGTTGCCGAGGATCATGAAGGTGGCGGTGCGGTGGTTCCAGCATTCGCCGACGTTCGGGCAGGCAGCGCTCTCGCAGACGGTGTGGAGTTGGAGGTGCTCGACGAGGGTTTTCAGCTCGCGGTAGTTTTCACCGGCAGGCGCGGGGGCGCGCAGCCAGTTGGGGCGCTTGAGGGGGGATTCGATGTGGACGAGCACTGACTTTATTGTAGCGATGCGCTACATCTGGAGCAGGTAGCTGGTTAACCTGTCCAAGTCCCGGGGTGAGAACTTGTAGGGCGGCATCACGGTGCCGGGTGAGAACTTCTGCGGGTCGGCGAAGTGGCCTTTGATCCAGGTCTTGTCGCGGCGCTGGGCGAGGCCGTTGAGGGCGGGGCCGAGTTTGACGCCGGAACCATTGATCTGATGACAGGCGCCGCAGCGGCCCTGCTGATAGAGCATGGCTCCCTCGACGGCCGGTTGCGGGGCACTGCGGAGGTCGGAGGCGTTATTGGGAGTAAGTTTGAGGACAAAGGCGGCGAGCGCGTTGAGTTGGTCGTCGAGAAGGCGGACCGGCGGCATGGAGGAACCGGGGACCAGTTGCTGCGGATTCTTGAAGTGGGCGATCATCCACTTGGCGTCGCGGCGGATGCGGGGACTGCCGAGGTCGGGGCCGATCTTGGTACCGCCTTCGCCGAGCGAGTGACAGGCGGAGCAGTTCTCCTTGCGGAAATAGCCGAGGCCGGCGAGTTCGACGGGGGAGAGATGGGCCCAGACGGCGGGTTCGCCATTCGCGGATGTTTCGACCTTCTTGGGAGTGGAGGAGACGGCCGCGGCGGTGAGCCCGGACCATCCAACAGCGGCAATGGCCACGATGCTCATGGCGAAGCCGCGCTGGGTGATGCGCTTGACGCGGGTGCGGTCGAGGAAGGGGACGAGGAACAGGCAGGCGATGGCGAGGTTGGGGAGGATGACGGCGCCTATGACTTCGAGCGGGCCTTCGAAGAATTTGAGGGTCTGAAAGAGGAACAGGAAATACCAGTCAGGACGCGGGATGTAGGTGGTATCGGTGGGGTCGGCAAGGCGTTCGAGGGGGACGCGGGCGGCGACGGTGAGCGTGAAGATGACTGCAAAGGCGACGAAGGCGGCAATAGTGTCTTTGAACACCTGCTCGGGGAAAAAACGCTTCCTGGGGCGGAATTCGTCCCCCGGCGCCGGGGCGACGCCGTGCTTGCGAACCAGATAGATGTGGAAGGCGATGAGGTGAACGATGCCCAGGGGGAGCAGGAGGGTATGGAGGGCGTAGAAGCGGGAGAAGGTGACGACGCCGACGCCGCCATCGGCTCCCATGAGTCGAACGGCGTAAGGTCCGGCCCCGGGGGCGAGCGCGGCAATCTGGGTAGTGACGACGGTTCCCCAATAGGCGCGGTTGTCCCAGGGTAGGAGGTAGCCGGTGAGACCGAAGGCGAGCGTGAGCAGCAGGAGCACACAGCCCACTACCCAGGTGGCTTCGCGCGGTTTCTTGTAAGCTCCCCAGAGAAAGACCTGGATCATGTGCAGGACCACGACAACGATCATGGTGCTGGCGCCCCAGTGATGGAGCCCGCGGATCATGCGGCCGCCGGTGAGTTCGGTCATGATGTACTTGACACTGTTGTAGGCGTCGCCGGGGGTGGGGGCGTAGTTGAAGGCGAGCATGGCGCCGGTGAAGGCCTGGACGAGGAAGCAGAAGAGGGCGACGCTGCCCAGGACCTGGTGCCAGCCGGCGGAGGCGGGTATCTCCTCATAGAGAAAATTGCGGACCAGGGTTTCGAGCCCGGTGCGGTGTTCAATCCAATCGAGGATGCTGCGCTTCATTTCAGGCCTCCGACTTCTGCACGGTGCCCAGGAAAAGCTTCGAGCCCTCGAGCTTTATCTGATAGCGGTCGAGGGGACGTGGCGCGGGCCCGTTGAGGACGTTGCCGTTGATATCGAAGTTGGAGTTGTGACAAGGGCAAAGGAAGCTCTTGCGGTTTTCGTCCCAGCGGTAGGCGCAGCCGAGATGGGTACATTGCGGGGCGAAAGCGACAACGTCCGTGGCGGATTTTTTGACGACCCAGGCGGAAGTTTTCTCGCTCGAGACCTTCCAGCCATCGACGCGGTGGCGCCGGAAGACAATCTCCTCCGGCGATCCGGCTTCCAGTTGCTTTAAGTCGGCGACCTCGACCCACTGATCCTCTCGGCGCGATTTCGGGGGGAGGAGAAGGTAGACGGCAGCCGGGACGCCAAGTCCCATCGCAATCAGTGTTCCCAGACTATAGATGACGGCGAGATGAAAGCCTCTTCTATCAGTAGGATACGATCCCAGTTCATCCTTTTCGGTCATTGTCTTCATTGCACCTTCCGGGTCTGAAATCTTAGACAAGCCGCGGGAGCGAGGCGGAACAAAGCGGCGCGCGGCCCCGTGCAAATTCCGGGAGGAATGAAAAAAAGTGCGTGTTATACTTTAGCTAGTTTGATGGAGGGACGGTCGATGGCCGTAGTAAGGAATTCCCTTCTTTTCCCAGCCGCGGTACTCCTGATGGGAGTCAGCATCGTCTCTGCCGAAAAGAAGGATCCATCCAAGACCGAGCAAATACCCGATAACCCGCGTGTTTCGATCACGCCGCGGCCGAAGCTGGGCGCGGAGGCGGCGACGGAACGGAGGGGCGCGGCGAATATCCGGGTGGACAGCACACTGGTTCTCATCAACGTGACGGTGACGGATCCGATGAACCGTTTCGTCACCGGACTGGACAAGGATTTCTTCCGCCTGTGGGAAGACAACGCCGAGCAGCAGATCACGCAGTTTTCGAGCGAGGATGCTCCGCTATCGGTAGGGCTGGTGTTTGACGCGAGCGGCAGCATGGGCAGCAAGCTGGCGAAATCGCGGCAGGCGGCGGCGCAGTTTTTCAAGACCGCGAATCCGGAAGATGAATTTTTCCTCATCCAGTTCAATGACCGCGCGGAGCTGATGGTTCCCTTCACGCACAACACCGAGGAGATCCAGAACCGGCTGACGTTCACACAGGCGAAGGGGCGAACGGCCCTGCTCGACGCCGTGTACCTGGCGATCAGCAACATGAAGAAGGCGAGGAATCCACGCAAGGCGATTCTGATTCTTTCCGATGGCGGGGACAATTCCAGCCGGTATACGGAGAGCGAGATCAGGAACCTGGTGCGGGAGGCGGACGTCCAGATATATGCGATTGGCTTGTTCGAGCCGATCTCTTCAAGGGGGCGGACGGCGGAAGAACTCTCCGGGCCAAGCCTGTTGAACGAGATCGCGGAGCAGACCGGTGGGCGTCATTTCCCAGTGGAGAATGTAAATGAATTACCGGACGTCGCGGCGAAGATCGGCGTGGAGTTGCGGAACCAGTACGTGCTGGGATATGCGCCGACGAATATGAATCGTGACGGAAAGTACAGGAGGGTCAAGGTCAAGGTGAACCAGCCGCGGGGATTCCCGCAACTGCGTGCCTACTGGCGCTTGGGATACTATGCCCCATCGCAATAAAATCATTGGGCTGTTTTTTGCCGCCGTGCTGGGAGCAGCGGCGCAGCAGCAGGAGCCTCCGACATTCACTTCCGATACGCGCCTGGTGGTGCTGCACGCCAGCGTGATGGATAAGAACGGGAAGCTGCTGACCGGCCTGCCGAGGGAGGCGTTCAAGGTTTACGAAAACGGCGCCGAGCAGCAGATCCGCGGGTTCAAGCGGGAAGATGTGCCGGTGTCGATGGGTCTCATCATCGACAACAGTGGCAGCATGCGCGATAAGCGGCAGAAAGTGGAGGCCGCGGCGCTGGCGCTGGTGAAAGCGTCCAATCGCAATGACGAAGTGTTCATCGTCAACTTCAACGACGACGCGTTTCTCGATGTTCCGTTCACGAACGACGTCAAGAAAATGGAAGAAGGCCTGACGCGCATCGATTCGCGCGGCGGGACAGCGATGCGCGATGCGCTCAGCATGTCGATTGACGAGTTGAAGGACAAGGGCAAGAAGGACAAGAAGGTGCTGCTGGTGGTGACCGACGGCAACGACAACACCAGCATGATGACGCTCGAGAAGTTGCTCGAAAAGGCGCAGCGCAACGAGGTGCTGATCTACTGCATTGGGCTGTTGAATGAGGAGGAGCGGCGCGAAGCCGCGAAGGCTAAACGGGCGCTGAACGCGCTGGCGAATGCGTCGGGCGGCTTGGCATTTTATCCCAGGGAACTGGCCGATGTGGAGCGGATTGCGCTCGATGTGGCGCACGAAATCCGCAACCAGTTCATGATTTCCTACACACCGGGCAACGCTGCCCTGGACGGCAGTTTCCGGCAGATCAAGGTGACGGTGAACGCGCCCGGCCATCCGGTGGTGCGCACCAGAACCGGATACTACGCGACGCCCGAGCCGGCGGGGCGTAAGAAAATGACGCAGAGTCTGCGGTGACCGGCTTTTTGTGGAAGGCCACACGGGGATACCGGCTGTGTCCGTGGCGCAGTCCCTATCTGCGCTGGCGCATCGAGACCTATTGGGGCTGGCACGCCGAGGCGATCGGGTTTCGGGCATTCTGGGCATTCCTGTGGCAGCACCGGTCCGAAATGCTGCGTTTTCTACGGTGGACCGGGCGGATGCGCTCTGGTTCAGGCTGATTCCCGCTACGTTAGACTGAAAAGTATGAGAAGGCTAATCGCAGTAGGACTAGCGGCCGCGGCACTGCTTCCTTCCAGCGCGGCTCCGGTTGTATTCGCCGCCGAAAAGCCGAGCCTGCCTTACAAAGCCATCGAGCACTCGGAATTCATTCCCGCCAAGGACGCGACATTCATGAGTGACCGCGATCGCATGATCGGTGTGACCGGCGGAGAGATCGCCAAAGCCTATCCCGCCGGAATTCTGGCGCAGCACGGCCTGGTGCGGGACAGGCTTCCCGACGGCCCTATTGCCGTCACTTGGTGATCCTATTGCAATACGGCCCTCGTGTTCAGGGCTGAAGCGCGCGGCAAGGAGTTGCATTTCGAAAACGCCGGCGTGATCGGCGGCAACGAGGTTTTCCGCGACCGAGAAAGCGGCAGCCGCTGGCAGCAATCGAGCCTGGAAGCCATTTCCGGCCCGATGAAGGGCGAACATCTCGAGCTTCGCCCTTTCCTGCTGACCAGTTGGGGCGAGTGGCGTAAGCTCCACCCCGATACGCTGGTGCTGAAGCCCTTGCCTGGTTATGCGGAGCGCATTGCAGCCACGAACGAGCGGGTGCGGGAAGGGCTGCTGCAGCGGGGAAACGCTCCGGATGGAGTGTTGCGCATCGACAATCGGCTTCCGCCCAAGACGATGATTCTGGGTCTGAACGCTGGAGGAGCCGGCAAGGCGTTCCCACTGAACGCGCTGCGCAAGGCGCGGGTTATCAATGACAAGGTAGGCGTCGAACCGGTCCTGATCGTTCATCAGCCCGGGTCCGATACAACCACGGCCTTTTCGGCGAAGCTGAACGGAAGGGTGCTCAGATTCGCACCCGCCAATATAAGCGTTACTGAGATCATTGACCTCGAAACGCATTCCCACTGGGATGCCTATGGCCAGTGCGTGTCGGGAAAGTTGAAAGACTCCAGCCTCAAGCCGCTCATTCTCGAACCGGAATACTGGTTCGCATGGTCGGAATTTCATCCGGCCACCGGAATTTACTCTCCCTCAGCTTCCAACTGAGCGATAGCAGTCAATTTCCGTCGTGGGCCGGGCCGGGAGTCGTGAGTGCGATCCCTTTCTTGGCAAAGATCAATGCGAGCAGTTTCGCGGGCTCCGTGCTGCTGGCATTTCTTGAAACCTCATGCGTGCTGCCAGGCGCTTCGTAGAACATCTCTCCGGTGTGGTAAGTTTTTTCCGGCTGGCCCGAAATTTTGGTGATGACAGCCCCCTCGAGCACATACGCAAGAACGAATCCCGCATGATGGTGCATTTTGCCAACGCGTCCCGGAGGCATTGGGACCTCGCTGACCGTTACCTGCCAGCCATCCATGGTAATGTTAGGAAGATCGTGAACGAAAACAGGACCGTGCGCGGCGCCTTTTTGACTTTGGGCGGCGGCGGCTTCAGCGAGCAGCGCGAACGCTGCGGCGAGAGCATCGCGACGAGTGGTCATGGCAAACGATGGTAGCATGTTTTCCGCCGGCTCCCGCTCTATTACTTCCCTGGCCGGTCGAGTAAACTCTGATAGTAGGAGTGTGCAGCCGTGTGGAGGCTCAAGCTCGTCTCCGGATTGATAATACTGGCATGCGCATTGGAGGCCGGCCCCAAAGTGGTGGCCGTGGATGTGGACCACCCGATCCATTCCATCACCACAGAAACCATCCAACACGCCATCGAGGAGGCATCGCGGCAGAAGGCGGAGATTCTGCTGATGCGCCTCAACACGCCTGGCGGGGCTCTCGAAGCCACGCGCCACATTGTGGAGAAGATGATCGCATCGCCGGTGCCGGTGGTCGCCTATGTGACGCCGAGCGGCGGCCGGGCGGCCTCGGCGGGCTTTTTTCTGCTGGAAGCAAGTGATGTCGCGGCCATGGCCCCGGCCACCAATACCGGAGCCGCATCCCCCGTCATGCTGGGCCAGGAAATGGACAAGACCATGCGGCAGAAGGTGGAAAATGATGCCGCGGCCTGGATCCGCAGCCTTGCCGCCAAGCACGGCCGGAACGGAGAACTGGCGCAGAAGACTGTGTATGAAGCGGTGGCCTTTACGGAAAAGGAAGCCCTCGATTCGAAGCTGATCGAGATCATCGCGAAGGATGATCAGGACCTGATGGCGCAACTGGACGGCCGCGTGGTGACGCGGACGGACGGGACGAAAGTGACGCTGCACACGCGCGGAGCGGAGATCACCGGCTACCAGATGACGCTGCGGGAGCGGTTCATGGCGCCGCTGGGTGATCCGAATCTCGCCTTCATCCTGCTGATGCTGGGAGCGCTCGGGCTGTACATCGAATTTACGCATCCGGGGCTGATTCTGCCGGGAACGGCGGGAGCCATTCTGGTTCTGCTCGGTCTTTCGGGTCTGAGCATGCTGCCGATCAACTGGGTGGGCGCCGGGCTTCTGATTCTGGCGCTGGCGTTGTTCGTGATGGAGGGCTTCATCGCTTCGCACGGAATCCTGGGGATCAGCGGAGCGGTGGCGATGGTGCTTGGGGCGATGATGCTGGTGGAAGGTCCACCGGAGTTGCGGATTCATCTTGCCACCGCGCTGGCGGTGGCGCTGCCGTTCGCGGCGATTACGATGTTTCTGATGACACTGGTGGTGAAGGCGCGTTCGCGGAAGAGCGTTACCGGCACGGCCGGGATGATCGGGGCGCGCGGGGTGGCGCTCGGTGAGCTGACGCCCGAGGGCAAGGTGTTCGTGGATGGGGCATACTGGAATGCGGTATCATCCGCGCCGGTGAAACAAGGGGCGCGTGTTCGCGTGATCGCGGTAGACGGGCTCACGCTGAGCGTAGAGCCGGTATCCGCAGAAACTGGAGGCAAATCATGTTCCTGAGTCCATTAACTGTTGCGGTGCTTCTGGTAGTTCTGTATCTGATCTCGTCGGTGAAGATTCTCGCGGAATACGAACGCGGGGTGATCTTCCGCCTGGGGCGCGTGCTGCCGCAGGCCAAAGGCCCCGGCATCATTCTCGTGTTTTCGCCGATTGACCGGATGGAGCGCGTTTCCCTGCGTGTGGAGGCGATGGACGTGCCTTCGCAGGACGTGGTGACCAAGGACAACGTAACCGTGAAGGTGAATGCGGTGGTGTATTTCCGCGTGGTGGATCCGACGAAGGCGATTATCGAGGTGGCGCGGTACCTCTATGCGACCTCCCAACTGGCGCAGACGACGCTGCGCAGCGTGCTCGGCGAGGTGGAGCTGGACGAATTGTTGAGCGCGCGGGAGAAGGTGAACCTGCGGTTACAGGACGTGCTCGACAAACACACCGACCCGTGGGGCGTGAAGGTGACGATGGTGGAAGTGAAGCAGGTGGACTTCCCCGAGCAGATGATCCGGGCCATTGCCAAGCAGGCGGAGGCGGAGCGGGAACGGCGCGCCAAGATCATCCACGCCGAAGGCGAGTACATCGCGGCGGAGAAGCTGAGCATGGCGGCGGAAATGCTGCAACGGCAGCCGGCCGCAATGCAGCTACGGTACTTGCAGACGCTGGTGGAGATTGGGGCGGAGAAGAATACGACGGTGGTGTTCCCGTTGCCGATCGACATTTTCACGTCGTTGGGGCGGATTATGGAGAAGAAAGCGGCCGAGGGGTAGGTTATTGACCCTTCGCCGCGGCAACGGCGAGTGCCTGACGTAAGTCTTCTTCTTCGAGGTCAGAATATGAAGCCGGCGTTCGGATCTCGATGCTAGAATGTCTCTTCGCGCGGCCGCCCCCTTATGGAATTCACCAACTTCACTGATGGGGGGTCGCTTGCGGCTGGAAAGGCGGAGGCATGAAAGAATTCCGCGGAGTCTTCCCGATCCTGGCCACTCCATTTCACGAGGATGGCTCGATTGATTTCGACTCGCAGGACCGGCTGATCGAATACACGCTGGAGCAGGGCGCGGCAGGGCTGGGTTTGTTTGGAAATGCGAGCGAAGGCTACACGTTGCTCAATGAGGAGCGTGTAGAACTGCTGCGGCGGATCGTCAAGCGCGTGAACGGGAGGGCGCCGCTGGTCGCGAGCACGGGGCATACCGGAACGGACGCGGCGGTGTGGTTGAGCAAGGAAGCGGAGGATCTGGGCGCGTCGGCGCTGATGGTGCTGCCTCCTTATCTGCTGAAGCCGGACGGCGACGGGCTGATGTTTTACTTCGAAGCCATCAGCAAAGCCGTGCGCATACCGATCATGGTGCAGGATGCGCCGCTGATGACGGGCGTGCCGATGCCGGCGGCGCTGCTGGCGAGGATGGGGCGCGAGATCGAGAACGTGAAGCTGGCAAAGGTGGAGGCCCCGCCGACGGCTCCCAAAATTACAGCCCTGCGGGATTCCGGGCTGGCGATCTTCGGCGGGTTGAACGCGCAGTTCCTCATCGAGGAGTACGAGCGAGGAGCTGTGGGCACCATGCCGAACAACGACATTCCGGGGGTGTTTGCCGCGATTTGGAAATGCCTGGAGGCGGGTGACAAAGCGGGAGCCTGGGCGATTTTCATGCGCGCGCTGCCGCTGATCCGCTTTGAACTCCAGCCCGGGCTGGGTGTGTCGGCGATGAAGATCAACATGGCGGCGCGCGGCGTGATCCGCTGCGCGCGGGTGCGCCATCCCACCTCGACGGTGAAAGGAGAAGGGCTGCGGGAGCTCGAAATGCTTCGCGCCATGGCGGAAGGATGAAGATCACGTCGATCGAAGCGTTCGCGGTCCGCATGCCGCGCGACATGGACGCGGCGACGGGGACCGCCGGGTCGCCGACGCAGCTTGCCGCGGGCGCGAGCGGCTACCGGTGGTCCACCGTCTTCCCCTGCCTGTATTCGACGAACTTCGAGACGGCGCTGGTGAAGGTGACGGCCGGCAGCGGGCTGACCGGGTGGGGGGAGGCGCAGGCGCCGCTTGCTCCGGAGGTGGCGTGCGAGATTGTGCGATTGCTGCTGGCGCCGCTGTGGGTGGGAATGGAGTTTGCCGGAGACCCGGAGACGATCGCCGAATGGTGGGATGCGATGTACAAGACCATGCGCGTGCGCGGGCAGACCGGCGGGTTCATGCTGGATGCGATCAGCGGCGTGGACATGGCGCTGTGGGACCTGGCGGGGAAGATGGCGGGAAAGCCTGTTTCAGCGATGCTCACGGGAACGCCGAAGCGGAACGTGAAGGCCTATTTGAGCGGACTGCCCGCGGAGGACAGGCGCGAGGCGGCGGCACGGCATTGGGGGGAGGGATTTCGGGAGTTCAAGCTCTTTTTCGATACGCCGCACGAGGATGAGTTCTTTCGCGGGCTCGGGGACTTGCCGGCTGAGGCGCGCTTCGCGGTGGATGCTTTGTGGCGGCTGGAGCCGAAAACGGCGGTGGAGTTTGGGAAGAGGTGCGATGATCACGGCGCACTTTGGCTGGAAGCCCCGCTGGCGCCGGAAGATCCGCCTGCGCATGGGAGGCTGGCGCGGGCCATACAGACCCCGATTGGGCTCGGAGAGAGTTACCGGACGCGCTTCGAGATGGCTCCGTTTTTCGAAGAGAATGCAGTCGGCGTATACCAGCCCGACCTGGGGCGCTGCGGGATCACGGAAGGCATGCGCCTCGCGGCATTGGCCACTCGCGCCGGAGCAACCGTGGCGCCGCACATCAGCATTGCGATGGGTCCGCAGATTGCGGCGGCGCTGCACTATGCGGCGGCGGTGGAAGAGTGCCTGATGGCTGAATACAATCCCAAGGTCTTTTCGGTGGCGAACCGTTTTTTGAAGACTCCTCTGCGGATGGAGGGCAACCGTTACGTAGTTCCCGAAGGGCCGGGGCTCGGTATCGAGATGGACGAGGACGCACTGGCGCGGGTGGCGCCATGACGCCGCGGCGGTGGCTGATCGCCGCGCTGTTGTTTCTGGCCACCGTCATCAACTACGTAGACAGGCAGACGCTGTCGGTGCTGGCGGCGACGGTGAGCCGTGAACTGGGACTGAGCAATGTCGAATACTCGAATGTCTTGACGGCGTTCCTGGTTCCTTACACGTTCATGTACGTACTGGCCGGATGGCTGGTGGACCGCTGGGGAACGCGCTTCAGCCTGGCGGCGTTCATGGGGTGGTGGTCGGCGGCCAATGCTTTGCATGCGTTGGCGCAGGGAGCGATGAGCCTGGGCTTTTTTCGATTCCTTTTAGGGTTGGGGGAATCGGGGAATTTCCTCGCGGCGGGGAAGGCAACTTCGGAATGGTTTCCGCCGAAAGAGCGGGCGCTGGCGAATGGATTGGTGAACGCGGCCGCATCGACAGGCGCTATTCTGGCCCCACCGCTGATCGCATATGTCACTCACCTGGTGGGATGGCGGGGAGCGTTTGTCGTGACGGGGCTCAGCGGGTTCGTGTGGATGGCGGCGTGGTGGTGGTTGAATTCCACGAAGCCTCCGCTTGGGGAAGAGCCGGGGCAGGGAAAGGTGAGTTACGCGGCGTTGTGGCGGGTGCGGCAAAGCTGGGGGCTGCTGCTGGCGCGCGTCTTCGCGGACCCCGTCTGGTGGTTCTATCTGTTCTGGCTTCCGAAGTACCTTCAGGAGGAACGCCACTTCTCTCTGACCGAGATCGCGCTGTTTGCGTGGATGCCCTATCTGACGGCGGATTTCGGTTCGGTGGCCGGGGGATGGCTTTCGGGATATCTGATTCGGAGGCGGATGGAAGAGTTGCGGGCGCGGCGGCTGACGATGGCCCCGTGCGCGCTGCTGATGCCTGTAGGGATTCTGGTGGCTTATCTCCCATCTACCGCGGCCATGGCGGTGATCTGCCTGGTGACGTTCTGCCACATGGCTTGGAAGACGAACCTGATGACGATGACGAACGACGTGTATCCGACGGGAGTCGTTGGGGCGGCTTCCGGCGTGGTGGGGCTCGGCAGCGGGTTGGGCGGCGCCTTATCCACTCCCATCGTGGGCCGGATTGTGGATTCCCTCGGCTATACGGCGGTGTTCTGGATGATGGGCTTCCTGCACATTGTGGCCACGGTGTTGATCTATGGCACGGTGCGGCGGAGCATGGCAGGCGCGGACTGAGCCTCGGAACTCCCATGTGAGGGGATCGGAAGCTGGCGGCCGGGCCAGTCGGACACTTCGGTGAACCGGGTAAGCAAGATGCGGCCGGTGGTTGAACCAAAGCACCGTTTCGCGTAGCCTGAAGATGATGGATGTAGAGCTAACCCCGGACCAGAAGGCTTTCGCCCGTCGAGCGATTGAAAGCGGACGGTTCCACTCGGAACAGGAAGCGGTGCGGGAGGCGCTTGCCTTGTGGGAGGAACGCGAGCGGCAACGCGCCGAATTCCTTTTGACGCTTGATGATGCCCGCGCTTCGCTGGCCCGTGGGGAAGGCCGCGCTATTACGCAGAAGTCCATGCGCCAGCTTGCCAGCGAAGTGAAGGAACGCGGACGCGCTCGCCTTCTCGCGGAACTCACCACGTCCCGCTGATGGCGCATCGTGTCGCGCCACGCGCCGAAGCCGACCTTGACGACATCTGGCTATACGTTGCCAAGGAAAGCGGAAGCATCGAGATTGCCAACCGCTTGATCGACACCATCACGAACCGTTTCTTCACGCTTACTCGGTTTCCCTACATAGGACGTTCGCGGGAGGACGACTTCGGCCCTGGATACCGAAGTCTCGCCGTAGGAGAATACGTTGTTGTGTACTGCGTCGAAAACGAGGCTGCCTTGATCCTTCGCGTAGTACATGGTCGCCGGCGCCTAGACGCTCTGTTCGGTCATTAGCGGCTAGGACCTTCTCTGTTGACCGCGTTATCCACCTCAAGTTTGTCTTGGCAGTGAGCCGGGGCCAAGCCTACAGCGGGAGAGCGCGGACAAGGCGGGGCGGCCCGGGCCGCACTTCGAGCGGATTGCGTAGCGGGCGGCCGAAGTTCTGGTAGTGGACTTCCATGACGTCGCCGTGCTGGAGCTTCACCTGTTCGCCAAAGCTGAAGGCCCCGGCTCCAAAGAAGTGGATGTGGACGTCCCCGGGGCGGCGGTGAAGAGGGAACTTGAAGTGGTGATGCTCCATGTTCTCGAGCGTGTGGCACATGTTGGCCTCGCCGGTGCGAATCTCCTTTTCCCAAAGGAGGGACTTGCCGCGATGGATGCGGGCTTTGCCCGGAATGGCGGAGAAATCCGGATCGAGGATAATCTCCGGGCCGATGGCGCACTGGCGGAGCTTGGAACCGGCGAGATAGAGGTAGTTCTTCTTTTCGAAAACGTGATCGGAGAATTCGTTGCCCTGCGCCATGCCGGCGCGGCGGGGGACGCCCTGGTCATCGATGAGGTAAAGTCCCGCGATTTCGGCTTCTTCTCCGCCGTCCTCCGCGAACTCAGGAACCTCCAGGGGTTGGCCGTGGGCTCGGAGTTGCCCTTGTAGAACCACTCCGGTGAGACGCCGATCTCGCCCGCGGGCGGATGCCCGCCTTCAAGTCCCCATTGATACATGCGCATGCTGTCGGTAAGCTGGGCAGCCGCGGCGGAGTGCATCGCGTCCCGATTCTCGACGCTCGCACGGTGGGTGAGCCCGGTTCCGGAGACCGTGCAGCGCGCCGGTTCGGAAGGATGATCGAGTGGCGGCAGGAGCTTCCACTCGGATTCGCCGGCATAGATGACATCGTAGGGCATGGCCCAGCCAGTGGCGGATTCCCCGGCGAGTTCGGTGAGGCGGACACCGGATTGGAGCGCCTGCCGGACGAGTTCATAGACGCTGGATACGGATTCGAGGAAGTGAAGATCCGAGCCGCGCACTAAAGCGACCGCGCGGCTGCCATCGAAGTGTCTGAGTTGAACCAAACTGGGCATGGATTGGAATGATAGCACGTGATGGTGGGCGATTCTCAATAAAGACAGTTCTTGACAGTGACATGATAATGTGACATTCTAATGGCACAAGTGAAGCCGTCGTCCGAATACACCCTGGCTGAGCTGGCGGAGCAATCGCAAACGCCGGCGCGGACCATTCGTTTCTACATTGCGCGCGGGCTGTTGGAAGGTCCAGCGCGCGCCGGGCGCGGGGCTTTCTACACAGACGCGCACCTGGAGAGGATTGCCCGGATTCGAAGGCTGCAAGGCGAGGGCCGCATGCTGGCGGAGATCGCCATGGAACTGGGCAAGGGCGGCGGCGAAACCGCGCTGCCCGCGCCGGAGGCGTGGTGGCAATACGAGGTGAGCAGCGACGTAAAGGTAATGGTGCGGGACGGAGCAAGCCCCTGGCGGATGCGGCTGATCTGGACGGCCTTGGCAGAATTGACCGGGAGGCTGCGCGCAAGCCAGCCGGAAGAAGGAGGACAGGATGGCGGCAGCAACAGAGAGTGATGCAGGTTTTTCGGTACGGAATGCGAGGACGGGAGAAGAGATCGGGCTGGCGATGCAGCGGTTGTGGCTGAGCGGGAGAGTGCTGGCGGCGGGGGCGCGGCTGCTGGTGCGGCATGTGTTTCAATCTTCGGAATCGAGGCCCGTGGAGATGGTGTACGCGTTTATGCTGCCGCGCGATGCGGCTTTGCGGCGGTTCACGATTCGAGGGGAGGGGTTCGCCGCGCACTCGGAGTTGCGTCCGGCGGCGGAGGCGGTGAAGGCGTACGAAGAGGGGGTGGAGCGAGGAGCGCTTTCGACTTTGGCGCGGCAATACGGGGACGGGCTGATCAACCTCACGGTGGGCAACATCCGCCCCGGGGAAACCGTGGCGGTGACGCTCGAGGTTCTGGCGGGCGTCGAGGCGCGGGACGACGGCTTCCGGTTCCGTTTTCCGTTCACACTGGCGCCGTCGTATCACGCGCGGATGCGGGCCATGGAGACTGGACCGGGCGAGGGGGAGATGGAACTGCCGGAGGACGAATTCGGCGATGTGATTCTACCGAAGTTTCGCGCGGATGCGAAGGGGTTGCATGCGGTGGGCTTTGATTTGCGCGTGATGGGCGGCTATGGCGAAGTGGCCTCGGTGTCCCACGGGTTGCGGGTGCGGATGGAAGAAGGGGGGTTGCGGGTTTCGCTGGCGGCGGAAGGCGATGTGCCCGATCGCGACCTGGTGCTGGATGCGCGGCGCGGAGAGCCGCGGGCGGAGGCGCTGGGCGGGCGGTGTACGGATGGAAGGCTGCACTTCGTAGCCCTGGCTCCGTCGGTTTGTTTCGGAACAGCCTCGGGGGCGGCGCGCAAAGTGGTGTTTGTACTGGACCGCTCGGGATCGATGCAGGGGCTTCCGATCGAGCAGGCGCGGAGGGCGATTGAGGCGTGTCTGGGAGCGCTTTCGGGAGAGGACGAATTCGGATTGATCGCCTTCGATAACCAGACGGAGGTATTTGCGGAGCAGCTTCTGGAGGCGAGCAAGAGCAACCGGGAGAAGGCGCGGGCGTACCTGGAGAAAATTGACGCGCGGGGTGGAACGGAACTCACGCCGGCGATCGGGAAGGCGGCACGGATGGCAGGCGGCGGAGCCGATTTGCTGGTGCTGACCGACGGGCAGGTGTTTGGAACAGAAAAGATTGTGGCACGGGCGCGAGCGGCGGGCGTGCGGCTGCATACGCTGGGGATCGGAAGCGCGAGCCAGGACCGGTTTCTGGCGCAGCTTGCGCGGGAGACGGGGGGAGTGTCGCGTTTTGTGACGCCGCGCGAGCGCGTGGATCTTCCGGCGGTGGATTTGTTCGCCTCCATTGGGAGACCGGTGGCTTCGGATGTGCGTGCGAGCGGGGCGAATGTGGAGCCTCGGCCGGCGAAGTGTGTGTTTGCCGGGACTCCGCTTATGGTTTATGGGGAGGGTGAGTCGCTCAAGATCGAGTGGACGGGTGGAGAACTGGAACTGCCGGTGGCGGACGGCGGGCGGCAGATGGGAGAGACGGCGCGCCTGCTGCGCGGGGCGCGATTGATTACGGATGAGACAGATGCCGGGAGGTTGAAGGAGTTGAGCCTTGCCTATGGGCTCGCCAGCAGTGAGATGGCGCTGGTGGCTGTGGTGCGGCGGGAAGGGGATCGCGCCGGGGAGGCGCCAATGACAAGGGTGGTGGCAGTGGGGATGCCGCAGGATACCGCTTTCGGAGCGTACTTCCAGCCGGCGGCGGCCATGCCTATGGCGCCGGTGCCGACGGGTGTTGCGCGGGCGAGGATGCTGGGGAGGTTGCGTATGCGACGGGAGGCACCGGAAGTTGGGTTGGTGTTCTCACTCGCTAAGCTACCGGCAGACCAACTAATGGAACTGGCCGGCCGCATGGAGAGCGACGGCGGCATGCCCGGACGGGACGCGGACGAGCGGCTGCTCGAGACGGTACGCGCGGTGCTCGCCTTCCTGAAAGAAGGCCACAGCACGAAGAAGGGCGCGTTCCGGGTACACATGCAGAGGCTGGTTGCGTTTCTCGAGCAGCACGGCGGAGGGCGCGATGTGGTGGCGAAGGTGATCGACGCCGCCAGGCAGGGGCGGACGATCCCTGGCGAGTGGCTGGGTGGGGCGGTGACGTGGAA
>JADLBD010000217.1 GCA_020847975.1 Bryobacterales bacterium
ACAAGATCACGGCGAACAATGCCAGTCCGCAGGGCAAAGCCGGCATTGAACTCAACAAGGCCAACTCCGCCGTCAAGAGCGCGGATTCCGCCCAAAAAAAGGCTGCCGCGGCCGTAGGTCCGGCCCAAGCCGCGTTTGACGCGAAGAATGCCCCTTACGAAGCTGCCCTGGCCGATCCCGCGGTGAAGGCCGCCGCCAAGAAATGCAACGAAGCCGGAGACGCCGCGGACAAAGCAGCCGAAGCCGCGGACAAGGCGCAGAAAGCCGCCGCCGAATCGAAGAAGGCGGTCGAGGACGCCGGCAAGCAGTTGCAGGCCGCTGAAAAAGCCGCGGCGGATAAACTGAACGACCTCGAGAAAGAAAAAAAGGACGCCGAGGCGCTCGCCCAAAAGGGTAAGGAACTCGACGACAAGGCCGCAGCCAAGGCAAAGGAAGCCGAAGAAGCCGCGACTCAGCTCAAGGACACCGCTAAAAAGCTGGAAGAGCAGAAGAACCTCCAAAAGGAGCTTCAGGACAAGGCCAAGGAAGCCGAAGCCGCCGCCGCTGCCGCAAAGAAGAAGGCTGACGAGTTGGAGGGGCTCAAGAAAAAACTCAAGGACGACCTCGACAAGGCGAAAGACGACCTGCTCAAGGCTAAGGTCGCGGCGAAGACCAGCCCCACCGTTCCCGGATGTCCGGAATGCGAGGCGCTCGCGAAAGGCGCCATCGAGAAGGCGGAGCAACAGGCCAAGGAGGCCGAACAGCAGGCCGCCCTGCTCGAAGCCGCATTGAAGCAGGCGGAATCCGAGCAATCCGGTCTTCTGGGCAACCTGCCCGCGCTCAGCCAGCAACAGCAGAATGCGCTGAAGGGCGCCGCCGAGGCCGGATCCGCCGCCGCGGCTCTTCAGGGAGCTGCCGACAAGCTCAAAGACGCCGCCGAACAGGCGCAAAAAGATGCCGCCAAACTGAAGGAGGAAAAGGCGGCGATCGCCAAAGCTGTCGATGAGGCTAAAGACAAACTGGCCGCTATGCCCAAGAAACTCGAGGAGGCCCAGAAGGATGTCGACGAGTTGAAGGACGCGCGCAAAGAACTGGACGAGGCCAACAAGGCGGAAAAAGAAGCTAACGACGCCGCAAAAGATGCTTTCTCCAAGGCCGCCCGCGCCTACGAGGCAGCCGATGGCGGGCACAGCATCGATCGCCACGGCGCGCAACTCAGCGATCCGGAACTCAAGAAGCGCCTCGAAGAGGGCATCGCCCCCGACGGTGTCTACAGCCCCACCGATGCCTCCACGCGATTCAAAGACGACGAAACCTGGGTTCGGACTCGGAACGCCGCCCTCAAGGACATTGTGCCCGGCGGCGATCCCTCGAAGCCGCCGGCCGCTGCGCCTGGCGTCGATCCCGCCAAGGATCCGGTGAATCCCGATCCCAAGAACATCGAGTTCAAGGATTCCAAGGGCGACCTGAAGCCCATTGACGAAGGCTTCACAGGCGTTGGCGCGGACCCGGATAAGGACATCACAAACCCGAAGACCGGCGCCGTGGCAAAGCAAGGCTGGAACACGACTGCTCCGGTATCCGGAATCACGGCGTCCATCACCACCGCCGGCTGGGATCCCATCAAGCAGCGCTGGACTGTCAACCAGCACATCCCACGCGGCCGCGGGTTCACTCCGCCCACCGGCGGCGCCACGAGCGGCTACCCGGCCGGTATAATCAAATCCACGGTGACGGTATAGAGTGGGAGAGGCACGGATGCAGATCTCTAAAGCGCTGCTGCATGACTATCTGAGCCACGTGACGGTCGCTTACTTCGCGCGGCATCACACGCCCCCCGAGGACATGGAAGACTACGGGCCTGCTATTGGGGACATCCGCCGGCGTGCGCAGCGTGAAGGCCGCGCCGATGAATTCCGTGTCGCCCTCGACTTCATGAAAGCCCACCCCGAGATACAGCCGAGGGAATTTCTCACCCTCACGTTCCCGTATTCCAACCAGCAGCTTCATGAGTTGATGGCTTATATCCGGGAATATCTGTATCCCTTCGATGACCCCACACCGCCCGAGGACCTCGAGGGCGCCGAACTGGTCTGACTTCGCGTCAGGCCTTTGCCGCTCCAGCCAACTGGAATGTGCTCGCGGCGATGCCGCGCTCGCTTTGCTGGAACACCAGCAGACTCTGCGCGTCCTCGCTCTCGATCAGAAACCGCCGCACGGGACCGAAGAACGTCGCCGTCTCCGTCTGCGTGCACGTCGGCAGGTACAGCCGCAGGATGCGCGGATCGTAAAAGCGGAAGTACAGTTCCTTGCCGTCTTCATCCTTCACAAACAGAAATTGCCGCAAGTGTTGCCGCACGTCATACAGCGGCGCGAACGAGGTGAGGAAGTACCCCCAACTATTGCCCCAACCCTCGCGCACGATCTCCTCGAGCAGCCGCGACTTCGGCGGCACACTCACCAGGTAAGGCGCGAAGAACTTCAGGTCCACTCCCGCTTTGCCTTCGAACAGCGACAGATTCTCCTGCTCGCCGGCGCTGATCAGGTCCACTACCTTTCCGTCCCGGCTTCCGTCCAGCAGAACGTATAGCGGCTCCGGCGATGCGTTCAACATATCGAGCAGCTTCCCGGCCGGATCCGCGGCCTCCCCCTCCGCGGCGGCGCCTCCCTCCGCCTCATCCGCCGCGCCCTCGAATCGCACCGAGAGTACCGTGCCGCCAATCACGATCCGGTCTCCATGCTTCAGAACAGCCCGCGTCACCCGCTTCCCGTTCACATACGTTCCGCCGCGGCTGTTCAGGTCAATCAATGTGCACTGCTCGGCGTCGCATTCCACCGAGAAATGCGCGATCGAGATGGCGTCATCCTCGGTCAGAGAGAACTGTGACCATTCCGGCGACTTGCCCACGCGGCAGACCTCTCCCGCGGCCACCTCGAATTCCTCGCCCCCTTGCGGCCCCGTCTTCACCTGGAAAATCGCTTTCATGACTCCTCCTGCACCTTGCCGAAAAGGATACCAGAGCCGCTGCTCTATCGTCCGTGGGCGAGGCGCTCCGCCAGGAAAAGCGGCAGCGAAGCCTCCAGAATCCGTTTCTGTGCCCGCTTGATGTCGTAGGGCGTCCTGCGCAGAACAAACACCTTCGCTTCAGAATCGTACAACCCGTACGCCGCTCTGGGATCCATGTCCCGCGGCTGTCCCACCGAGCCCGGATTCAAAAGGTACATCGTGTCCGGCTCCAGTTGATGAACCGTTTCGTTCTCTCCATGCTTGGGCGCGGCCAGCGCCCACGCCACGCCCCTCCTCAACCCGAAGCCCCCCTGAATGTGCGTATGGCCGAAAAAACAGATATCCCCGGGAAGATACGGATACAGATAGGCCGCCTCGGCCCTGCCCAGAATATACTCATCCTCATCGCGCGGCGAGCCGTGCATCAGATAGAAGCCATTCGCCGCCAGCGGCCCGGCGGGGAGTTGCTCCAGAAACAACCGGTTCTCCGGCGTCAGCGCCGCGTTCGTCCATTCCGCCGCAAACTGCGCCGGACCCGTGAACCATTCAATCACCGTATCCCCCGTGCATGCCCGGTCATGGTTCCCGCGAATGGTCACCTGCGAGTTTGCTCTCACCCACTCGGTCACACGGTTTGGATCGCCCCCGTACCCCACCACATCACCCAGGCAGACCACCTGGTCATAGGACCCGGCTGCGTCCTTGACCACCGCCTCCAGGGCCTGGTAGTTCGAGTGTAAATCGCCGACAATCAGGATGCGCACAGCCGCACCACTGTGATCTCCGGCGTCGCCCCAATCCTCGCCGGCACCCCAACCGTGCCAATCCCGCGCGTCACGTAGATCGAGGCCCCGCCTTTCTCATACCGGCCATATACATACGGAGTGAAGAATCGCGCCACATTGGCGTACTGCTCCAGTATCTCCACCGTGATCTGGCCCCCGTGCGTGTGCCCGGCCAGCGTCAACTGGTAGCCCTGCTTCGCGGCCACGGGAAACACATCGGGGTTGTGCGACAACAGCAGGTTGAAGGCATCCGGCTCCACCAGCGTTTCCATGCCCACCAGGTACGGCGCATGGAATCGCTGATAGTCAACGCCTGCGATGTTCATTTTCGCGTTCCCAAAGCGCAGCGTCGTCTTCTCATGCCGCAGAAAGTTCATCCCAAGCCTTGCGCCGTACTCCTTTGTGTGCGCCTCGGCTCGAGCGAAGATTTCATGGTTCCCGTTACAGCACACAATCCCCGCGTCCGATTTCACTTTCGCCACCTGGCGCATACACAGATCGAGCGGATCATGTTTGCCTGTGATCAGGTCGCCCGTAACCACGCACAGGTTCGGCTTCGTCTCATTCGCCATCCCGATTACCCGCGCCAGGTCCTTCTCCGTCAGAAAAGGACTCATGTGGATGTCGCTCAACTGGAGGATCCGAACTCCATGCAGATCCTTCGCGAGTCCGGGAATCGCGATATCGACTTCCTTCACCTCGAACTGCTTGCGCTCGCCCAGCACCCCGTACCCGATAATCACCGCCGGTGAGGCGAGCGCCGCGCCTTGCGCTACATTCAGAAAGCGCCTGCGCTCGGGCGAGAATCGCCCCGGGACTCGCTTCAACAGCATCAGGACGGCGAATGCCGCGAAGCTAGCCAGCGCCCAGAGATATCCCATCCCTCTCAGCCAGTACAGCCACTCCCGCGCCGGAAGCAGGCTCGCAAACCGGTTCAGGCTGAAGAACATGCTCAGCGATACGTAGGCTCCGGATACTGCCAGCGCCCCGCAAAGCAGCAGGCGGTTGCGCCGCGAACCGGAAAATCGCTGCTCTGTGCGCGCCGCCAGGTAGAACCCCAGATGCATCAGCAAAGTGATCGCAACCAGCAGCACGTCCGGCAGGTGCCGGTGAATCGACCCCACAATTGCCACCCTCCCAGTGTACCGGGAATCGTCAACCTTGACGAAAAGCGAAATAAAGGCGAAAATAAACCATGCCACTCGCCGGCATCGCCAGGCTCGCCTCCCTCTCCCACTCCCTCCTCTCCAAATCCTCCGCCTCCTACTCCCTCCTCCCCACCCGTTCCCTCCTCAACCGCGTCTCCGGTTCCCGCATGTATTTCGATTGGACCATCAACCCCTACCGCGGCTGCGAATTCGGCTGTAAGTACTGCTATGCCCGCTATACCCATGAATTCATGGAACTCCGCGAGCCCCTGGATTTCGAAACCCGCATCTTCGTCAAACAATTTTCGCCCTCTTCGTTCCGCCATGAACTGGCCGCCATCCCCCTGCGCGACCATATCGCCATCGGAACCGCCACGGACCCCTACCAGCCTGCCGAGCGCCGCTACCGTCTCACCCGCTCCATTCTCGAAGTCCTCTCCTCCGAGCGCGGGCGCCGCTTCTCGATCACGACGAAGTCTGACCTTGTCAGCCGTGACGCCGATCTGCTCGCGAGCATCGCCCGCTCCAACGTGCTGCACGTGAACCTCACCGTCACCACCATGGACGCGCGCCTGGCAAGATTGATCGAACCCCGCGCTCCGCGTCCCGATCTGCGCATCCGCGCCCTTGCCGCCCTGTCAGGCCGCGGCGTGCCGGCCGGAGTCTTTGCGTGCCCCATCCTGCCGTGGATCAACGACAGCTATGAGAGCCTGTATGAGGTGGCCAGGGCCGCTTCACAATCCGGCGCGAAGTATTTCGGAGCCGGAACACTTTTTCTGAAGCCCTGCGCCGCCCGCGTGTTCCTCCCCTTCCTCGAACAGGAATTTCCGCATCTGGCCGCGTCCTACAAGCGCGGCTACTCCCGGTCCGCGTTCCTCAAGGGTGAGTATCCGAAACTGGTCGAGGACCGCGCCGGGGCCATCCGAAAGCAGTTCCGGCTGGAAAAACGCGCCTCCGCCTATCAGCCCGAGGATGGCGCCGATCCGCAACTCTCCCTTTTCAGCGCCTTAACAAATCTTTGAAATTCCATCCTTCGCTTTCCATCCTCCCCGGACTAGTCTGTTAGTAGAGATCCCCGACGTGTCCTTATGTTCGCCGAAGAAGCGCTCGAAGACTGGCAACTGATGCTTTCGTTGAAAAACGGGAATTCCGGCTCTTTTGATATTCTCCACAGAAGGCACAAGCCCCAGGTGGTCCGTCTCATCAGCCGCATGACGAATGACGCGGCTGTGGCAGAGGAACTGTCGCAGGAGGTCTTCCTGCGCGTGTACATGGCCCGCGGGCGGTATCAGCCTTCGGCATCGTTCACCACATGGCTCTACCGCATCGCCTTCAACCGCTCGCTCAACTGGCTGCGCTCCCAGGGGCGGAGCAAGTCCACCTTCAGCTACGACGCACAGCCGGCTGCCGGCCTGCGGCGCGCCTTGAAGGACCCCGCCGCCACGCCGGAGCATATGCTCCTGCGCCAGGAACAGATTCAACGCATCCGCGCCGCCGTGGCCGCCCTTCCGGCCCGTCAACAGGAAGCCTTGCGGCTGCACAAGTTCGAAGGCCTCGATTATGCCGGCATTGCCCGGCACATGGGTTGCACCGTCCCGGCCGTCAAGTCTCTTCTGTTTCGTACCTATCTCACGCTCCAATCCCGCCTGTCGGAAGATCCCCAGTGCGATTGGGAGCGGCATTCGTGAACAGGAACGGGGAATGAACACGCCCTCGGAAACGCTGCTTCTCATTGATGACGATACGGAACTCTGCTCCCTGATGCGCGAGTTCTTCGCCGAAATGAACATCGCTCTCGACGTGGCGCACGATGGCGAACAGGGCCTCGCCAAGGCGCTTTCCGGCAAGTACGCCATGGTCATTCTCGATGTCATGATGCCCCGGCTCGACGGCTTCGGAGTGCTCAAAGGCCTTCGCCAGAAGAGTAATGTCCCTGTCCTGATGCTCACCGCCCGCGCCGAGCAGCAAAGCCGCATTGAGGGCCTGAACGAGGGCGCCGACGATTACCTCGCCAAGCCCTTCGACCCCTACGAACTGCTCGCCCGCGTGCGCGCCATCCTCCGCCGCAGCCAGCCTCCCTCGGCCTCCCAGGAGCCCATCGAGGTCATGGGCGTCCGCATGGATCCTCGCGCGCGCACCGTTACCCGCGACGGGCATCTCATCGATGTCACGGCCGCGGAATTCGACGTCCTCGACTTGCTGCTGCGCTCCGCCGGCAGGGTGGTGACCCGTGACGAACTTGCCAACCGGCTCTACCAGCGCGACTCGACTCCCTTTGACCGCGCCATCGACGTCCACGTCAGCCACCTGCGCAAGAAACTCGACATCCCCAGGAACTGGCTCCGCACCATCCGCGGCAGCGGCTACCAGTTTTGCCTCGAGGAGAACGCCGAGGCGGAGCCATGAGATCCATCTTCGCCAAGATCCTCCTGTGGTTCGGGGCCATGCTCCTGTTCTCTTTCGGAGCATTCCTTATCACCACCATGGCGCTTTCGCGCCGCAACGCCCCCGTGGACCGCTTCCTGGGGCGTATCCATGCCATGCAGCTCGACGATGCCCGCGCCGCCTACGAAACCGGCGGCAGGCAGGCTCTCGCCAGGGAACTGGCGCGCATGGATCACTACATCCTCGGCGCCCACTACCTGCTCAATAGCTCGGGTGTCGATCTCGTCACCGGTGAGAACCGTCAGGCCATGCTCCAGGCTTCGCGAACTCCCGGACCCCGCCGTCCCTTCCAGCCGCGCGGCCATGTTCTCATTCGCCAGACTTCCGCCGACGGCAAGTACAACCTCATCGTCCACGTCCCGGAATCCGCCTTCGGCCCGCCCAATAACGCCTATTACTACTACGGCGCCATCCTCCTCATCGTCATCGTGCTCTGCTACGCCTTCGCCCTGACCCTGGTGAAGCCCCTCCGCAAGTTGCGCGAAGCCGTCCTCCGCTTTGGCTCCGGCGACCTCGCCGCCCGCGTGCGGTTGAACCGAAAGGATGAGTTCGGCGACCTTGCCCACGCCTTCGACGAAATGGCTGACCGCATCGAAACCCTGCTCACCACCGAGCGCCGCCTCTTCCAGGATGTCTCCCACGAATTGCGCTCCCCCCTCGCCCGCCTCCAATTCGCCGTTGAACTGGCCCGCACCAGCGGAAACCGCCAGGCAGCCATCGACCGCATCAAGCGCGAAACCGAACTCCTCTCGAGTCTCGTCAGCGAACTCATCCAGATGAACCAGGCCGAAGGCGATCCCGCCGAACGCAGGATCGAGCCTGTCGAACTGAACCGGCTGCTTGCCGCCGTACTCGCCGAATGCCGCATCGAGGCCGAAGCCAAGCACTGTGACATCAGGGAGGAAATCGCCGGGCCGTGCACCGTCATGGCCGACGAAAAGCTGCTCCGCCGCGCCTTTGAAAACGTGCTCCGCAACGCCATCCGCTACTCGCCCGAACGCGAAACCATCGAGGTTGGCGTACACCGTAAGGACCGCTCCGCCCTGGTCACCATTCAGGACCGCGGCCCCGGCGTTCCCGAAGAGATGCTCAAGGATATTTTCCGCCCCTTCTTCCGCGTGCAGTCCGACCGCGGCCGCGGCACCGGGGGATCCGGCCTCGGCCTCGCCATTGCCGAGCGCTCCATTCGCCTCCACCACGGCACTATCCACGCCGCCAACACCCAGCCCGGCTTGCGCATCGAGATCTGCGTCCCCGCAAGCGATGGAGCCGCGGGCGCATGAAGCCGCAGTGGCTGCTGCGCTTCACCGTTTCGGATCGCGCCGGTACCAATCTTCGGTCACCTGGTGCAGCGTCCGCTCCGGTAAGGATTGGCTCAGCCCCTCCAATATGCCCTCCCGATCCGCTGCCGAACGCTCCGCGCCGAGCTTGAACTTGCCCTCCAGCCGGTCAATCGGCATCTCGAACATCACCGCCCCCGATTGCATCGCCGATTTGTAGGATTCGGGCAGCGCCTCCATGCTCCACCGCGCGTCATTGACGGCCACCAGCCGTTCCAGAAAATCCCGAAACACCGCCGCGTCCTCGATAAGCCGCGGGCGGCCCGAAGCATGGACAGTCGCGAAGTTCCACGTCGGGACGGCAAGCCTGGTCTCATACCACGACGGCGAGATGTAGCGATGCGGGCCCTGGAAAATGAACAGACCCTCATTGGTCCCGTCAAGCACCTTGGCGTGGGGATTGTTCCTTGCAAGGTGCGCCAGGATGGTTCCGTACGCCCCGCGTCCCCGCTCGAGCAGGACGGGAAGATGGGTGGCGCGCAATCCGTCCGCCCCCGTCACCAGAATCCCGAAGGAAAACTCCTCGATGAACTCGTGCAGCAACGCGATATCCTCCACTTTATGGTGGGGTGGAATGTAGATCGTCTCCATAAGTCGCAGTGGCTGCCTATGCTAGCATAGAAGACTATTCGGCATTCATGATTCGCTCCTTCCGGGGCGCTGTCCCAAAAGCGGCGCCCACCTGTTACATCGATCCCAGCGCCCAGGTCATCGGCGACGTCGTTCTCGGCGAACGCTCCTCCGTCTGGCCGAACGCCACCGTGCGCGGCGACGTCAACATCATCCGCATCGGCCAGGGAACCAATATTCAGGACAACAGCGTGCTGCACGTCGATAGCGGCGGGTTCCCTCTCCACATCGGCGACCACGTGACAGTGGGCCATTCCGTGGTTCTGCACGGCTGCACCGTGGAAGACGAATGCCTCATCGGAATCGGAGCGATTGTGTTGAATGGAGCGAAAATCGGCAAGGGATCCGTGATCGGAGCCGGCGCCCTGGTTCCCGAAGGCATGGAGATTCCCCCCGGAAGCCTCGCCATCGGCGTGCCCGCGAAGGTGCGCCGCGAAATTACCGCCGGGGAGCGCGAACGCTTTCGCGCCAACGCCGAACGTTACATCGAACTGCGCGCGCAGTACAGGGAAGAGCCATCTTGATCAGAGCCGTCAAAGGAACACGGGACATCCTGCCGCCCGCAAGCAGAGTGTGGAATCACGTCGAGGACGTGGCGCGCCGCGTCATGCAGTCCTACCACTACAGCGA
>JADLBD010000218.1 GCA_020847975.1 Bryobacterales bacterium
GAATCTCGCCGCGCGTGTATCCGTTTACGAGGAGTGTGATCTCCTCGGGCGAGAGTTCTTCCCCCTCGCGCTTGCGGTGGATGATGTCGACGGTTCGCATTATGAGTTATTTAGCGTATCATCTTATCTAGTTGGAAGTAAAGACGAAGACTGAAGCGAGGTCTCTTTCGCTTCCACCGGAAACCATTACCTCGAAACCCTTCATGCCCGAAAGAACATTTGAAATTGCCGTGCTGGCCGGTGACGGGATCGGCCCTGATGTGACCAAGGAAGCCCTCAAGGCTCTCGCCGCTGTGGTAGGCAGGATTCCGTCCACAGGCTACCATTTTACGGAGCACCCTGCCGGGGCCGGCGAATATCTGCTGCACGGGAATCCTCTCCCCGACGCCACGCTCGAGGCCTGCCGCGAGGCCGACGCCACCCTGCTGGGAGCCATGGGGCTGCCTGGCGTGCGCTGGCCCAGCGGAACGGAAATGACTCCGCAAATCGATTTGCGGGAGGTGCTCGATCTCTACGCCGGTCTTCGTCCCATCCGTCTCTACAATCCCGCCCATTCTCCGCTCCGTCCGCTCTCCGGGCCGCTGGATTTCGTCATCTACCGCGAGAACACCGAAGGGCTGTTCGCCTCCCGCAAGAACTCGGCCGACTTCACCGCGCCCGAGGCCCGCGACACGCTGCTGGTGACGCGCCATGCCACGGAGCGCATCTGCCGCGCGGCCTTTCAAATGGCATCCCGCCGGCGCCGCCACGTCACCCTGGTCGACAAGGCGAACGTGCTTCCTTCCATGGCCTATTTTCGTTCGGTGTTCGACCATGTGGCCGCCGA
Source organism: Bryobacterales bacterium (assembly GCA_020847975.1). Classification (GTDB taxonomy): domain Bacteria; phylum Acidobacteriota; class Terriglobia; order Bryobacterales; family Bryobacteraceae; genus CADEFT01. Next base: position 827 of record JADLBD010000218.1, read on the forward strand.
TTTCCCCGGCGTCTCCACCAGCCGCTTCTACGTGGATGCCGCCGCGCTCTACCTGGTGAAGGACCCCTGCCGCTTTGACATGATGGTGATGGAGAACATGTTTGGGGACATCCTCTCTGACCTCGCTGCCGGGCTGGTGGGTGGAATGGGCATGGCTCCGAGCGGGGACATCGGCGGCGGCCACGCCGTCTTTCAGCCCTCGCACGGCTCTGCCCCGGACATCGCCGGGAAGGGAATTGCCAATCCCATCGCCGCCATCCTTTCCGCCGCCCTGATGCTCGAATGGCTGGACACCCCGGATTCGCTTCGCGGAGCCAAACTCATCCACCGCGCCGTCGAGCTGGTCTGCGCGGACCCCGCCAACGCCACCCCGGACATCGGAGGAGCGCTTTCCACAAGCCGGCTTGGCGACCGGATTGCCCGCCAGATCGAGGAATGCCCCGAGTGAAGGATGGCTTCCGCCTGTATGACACGCATGTCCACCTCGGGCGTGCCCGCCATAGCGGCCGCACCCAGGACGTGGACTTGTTGCTCCGTTCCATGGACCGTGCCGGCGTCGACCGCTCGCTACTGCTGCCTTTCCCCGTTGTGGACGACTACCGCGCCGGGCATGACCGGATCGCCGCCGCGGTCAAGGCGCACCCGGACCGCTTCGCCGGGGCGGCCTGTCTGTATCCATTCCTTCCCGAGCAGGAGTTCCGTGAGGAACTCAAACGCTGCGCGGAGGAACTCGGGATGCGCGCGCTGAAGCTGCAGCCCCAGTATCAGCCCTTGAACCCGGTGTCCGGCCGTCATGACTTTCTGTTTGCCGCCGCGCTCGAGCGCCGCCTGCCGGTCATCGTCCACACCGGATCTGGGGCGCCGTTCGCGCTTCCGTCGCTTTACATCGTGCCCGCGCGGAAGTTTCCTGATTTGCCCATCATCCTCGGACACGCCGGCGGAAGCTACTACTACCTGGAAACCATCGTGGCCGCGTCTCTGTGTCCCAACATCTTCATCGAGCTTTCGAGCCTCATGCCGCATCACATTCTGGAGATCCTGGGTCATGTTCCACCCGAACGGCTGATGGTGGGGTCAGACCTGCCGGAGAGTGTGGAAACAGAGATGCACAAGGTGGTTCTGATGGATCTTGCGCGAGAGGTGAAGGAAGCGATTCTGTGGGAGACGGGGCAGCGGTTGTTTGACACGTGGGCGCCGAATCAGTAAGAACACAGGAAGATTCCCGCGCCTGATTCCCTACGCGATATCTGTCAAATTGTGCCTACGCGTCGTGTTTCGCAAATCCCGGCGCGGCCCAGAGGCAAGCCAATATCATCACGGCAGCCGAAGGGAAAAAGAAAGAGCCCACCGTAAGACTTCCAGCGATTGCGAACGTCGCTAAGGTAATGGCCGCACCAGTGCGGATCGCATTCCTTGGCCACAGCAGCGGAATCGAGGAGATCACGATGGGCACAAACAGAACGATAAGACCCCACAACCCATTGATTTCGACAAGGGTCTTGCTTTCTGCCACGCCGGCAGTTCGATAGGCAGGCGCGAACAGTAGATAGATCGAAGCTGCAATGGCCAATATGATCGACGCTATCTCCAATTTGGCTTTCATCCCGTGTGCCGTACCTTTCACGAGTCCGTGCGGCCTAATAATGCGTAAAGTAGACCGTCCCTTGATGCAACAAGCATTGGCAGAGCCCCCACTGCAAGGGGGAAACGATGCGTTCGCCATTATAGCGCCGCCTGTCTGCCCAACCCGCGTCAGGAATTTCGCCTCACATCCCGGATTCTTTGTGAAAGACCGTATCCTCAATTTGACGCCGGCCAAGTGGAGGGCACAGCAAGCCACGATGCGGTTGGCGATATACTCGTAGCATTGTCTGGCCCCATGACCCAAACAGTCCCGGTTATTGGTGTACTTTTCTTGGCTGTCGCCGCTGCTTGGGCGCAGCAAGCGGACACAGCCTTTTTCGAATCGAAGATCCGGCCTGTCCTGGTGAACAAATGCTATGGCTGCCACTCGTCGAAGCTGAAGGCTCCGATGGGTTCGTTGCGGCTGGATAGCAAGGCGGGCGTTCTCAAGGGCGGAGCATCGGGCCCCGTGCTGATTCCCGGAAAGCCGCGGGAGAGCCGCTTGTGGCAGGCGCTTACCTACACGGACTCACACCTGCAAATGCCCCCTTCCGGAAAACTGCCGGATGCCGTGATTGCCGACTTCCGCGAGTGGATCGCCTCCGGCGCTCCCGACCCTCGAATGGAACAGACGGCCAGTGAGGCATCGCCGGCGTATCGTGGAATGGGCATTGAGGAAGGCCGGCAATGGTGGGCCTTTCGGCCCCTGAAACCCGTCCCTCCACCGCAGCCCCGCGACTCACTCTGGTCTGCAAACGCCATCGACCGCTTCGTTCTCTCGAGTCTGGAAAAGAAGGACCTGCGCCCTTCGCCACCCGCCGATCCGCGGACCTTGGTACGGCGTGTCTATGTCGATCTGCTGGGCTACAAGCCCACCTATGATGAGGTCGCCGCGTTTACCGCCGATAAGTCTCCGGATGCGTACGCGAAGTTGATTGACCGTCTGCTTGCCTCCGAGCGCTATGGGGAGCGATGGGGCAGACACTGGATGGACGTGGCTCGTTTCGGAGAGGATAATCCTACCGGCGAGGCAACCAATCCCCCGTATCCTTATGCCTGGCGCTATCGTGATTGGATCATCGAAGCAATCAACAAGGATGTTCCCTACGACCGGTTCGTGAAGCTACAGCTTGCCGCGGACCTGATGCCGGGAACGCCTCGGGATGACATCCGCGCCCTCGGCTATCTGGGCGCGGCGCCCGTTTATCACAAGGATCTGCGCCTGTCCGCGCAGGTGATTGGCGGGTTTCTCAGTGACGACTGGGACGAGCGTGTGGACGCGGTATCCCGCGGCTTGCTTGGGCTGACCGTCGGCTGCGCCCGCTGCCACGACCACAAGTTCGACCCCATTCCCACCAAAGACTATTACGGCCTGGTGGGAGTGTTCGCCTCCACTATGCGCGCCGAGCGTCCGTTGTTCCCCGTGGATCCCGCCGTCGAACTGCGATTCGCCTGGCTACGGAACCGGCTGTTCGACTTGCGATATCTGGCTGACCTGCTCACCGGAGAGGCGTCCACCGTGGAGGGCTCCGCCGAACGGGTGGTGAAGTGGAAGGAAGAAATCGAGACGCTGAAGCAGGAAGCACTCCGCTATCAGGAGAAGTATCCAAGACTCGTTCACAACCTGGAGAAATACTGGACCTTCCCGCCGCCCAAGCCGCCAGGGGAGGACGGCAAAGCGGCGGCTGAGGCGAAGAAGCAGTTCAGGCGGCGGAATCTCACCTCCACGGAGCTGTTCGCTAACGCCGTGTTCGAAGCCGCACAGTACGTGGACGGCAGCGATCCGCATGTAACCGCCATCCACTACAGGACCGGAGAAGCGCGCGACGTTCCCTTGCTTCGCAGCGGCAACATCGCGAACCCCGGCGAAATCGTGCCGCGGCACTTTCTCTCGGTGCTCTCCAAGCGCGATCCCAAATTCCGGAACGGTTCCGGAAGGCTCGAGCTGGGAGAGAGGATCTTTTCAGACGCCGCCCCTCTGGCCGCGCGCGTGATTGTGAACCGCGTCTGGGGATGGCACTTCGGCAAGGCGCTGGTGGCCACCACGAGCGACTTCGGCGCGCAGGGAGAGAAGCCCACCCATCCGGAATTGCTCGATTACCTGGCTTCGCAATTCATCGCGCATGAATGGTCCTTGAAATGGCTGCACCGTGAGATCCTGATGTCCGCGGCTTACCGCCAATCGAGCCGCCCGAGGCCGGAAGCGGCGAAAGTGGATCCAGTGAATACGCTGTTGTGGCGCATGAATCCGCGGCGGCTGGACGTGGAGGATTACCGCGACACGCTGCTGCGCTCCTCCGGCCGGTTGGATGAAACGATGTTCGGGCCTTCGGAAGACGTGCAGGCGCCCGCCAATAAGCGGCGGACCGTCTACAGCCGGGTGAGCCGCAGCCGCCTCAGCCCCTTGCTGAAGAACTACGACTTCCCCGATCCCATGCAGACGTCGGGCGGTCGCGAACTCACCATTACTCCGCTCCAGCAGTTGTACGTGATGAACAGCGAATTTCTGCATGACTCGGCGGCGGCGCTCGAGAAAAGCGTCGCACGGGAACCCGATGCGGCGGCAAAGGTACGCGCCCTATTCCGCAAGGCGCTGAGCCGCGATCCTTCTCCGGCGGAGATCGATATGGCTCTCAGCTTCTTGAACAGCGGCGCCGTCGAGCAATACGCGCAGGTCCTGCTCGCCACCAACGAGGAGATTTTCTGGCCATGATTCCATCGCACTCGAGGCGCGAAATGATGCGCCGCCTGTTTGGAGGCTTCGGCACGGTCGCGCTTACCGGATTGCTGGCGCCTCCCGAGGCGCGCGCCGCCGTCCTTGGCCGCTACGCGGGGCAGCGTACGCCGGGCAAAGCGAAGCACGTCATCAATCTGTTTCTCTCCGGTGGACCCTCGCACGTGGACCTGTTCGATCCGAAGCCGGCGCTGGTGCGATTTCAGGGCCAGCGCCCCGGAACAGTGGATCTTCGCACCGAGCGCCAGACCGGGGGATTGCTTCCCACCCCGTTCGAATTCCGCAAGCAGGGGGAAAGCGGCGTCGAGATCAGCGACATCCTGCCGCAACTTGCCACCGTGGCGGATGAACTGTGCGTCATCCGCTCCATGTACTCCTTCAACCCCACCCACACGCCGGCGCTCAGTTTGTGGTTCACCGGGACGGTGTTATTGAACCGGCCATCCATCGGATCGTGGGTTTCTTACGGGTTGGGTTCGGAGAACAGGAACCTGCCCTCGTTCGTGGCGTTAGCCCCTGGCGGGGTCGGCGGCGGCCTTGGCGGCTCGGCGACCCGCTCGGGCTTCCTTCCGGCCGAACATCAGGGCGCTCCGCTCGACAGCGGCGAAGTCGAGCCGGAAAAGATGATTCCGGATCTGCGCAACAAGTGGGTCAACGCGGAGGAGCAGCGCAAACAACTGGACGCCGTCCAGGCCCTGAACCGCGAGTACTCGAACTCGTTTGGCGGAGATGATTTTCTCGAGGGGCGCATCCAATCGATGGAGTCCGCTTACCGCATGCAGACCGCGGCGATGGACGCCTTCGACCTTCGCAGCGAACCAGAAACAATTCGAGCCGAATATGGTTCGAACAAATCGGGCAACGGATGTTTGCTGGCGCGCCGCCTTGTGGAGCGGGGAGTGCGCTACGTGCATGTCAACCTCGGACAGTGGGATGACCACAAGGACCTGAAGGAAAACTACCTCAAGCACTGCCCCGAAATGGATCGCGCGGCGGCGGCGCTGATTCGCGACCTGAAGCGGCGTGGATTGCTTGACGAGACGATCGTCGTCTGGGGCGGTGAATTCGGCCGCACCCCCGTTTCCGAGAGCGGGACCGGCCGCGACCACAACCCCTACGGCTACACGATGTGGCTCGCGGGCGGAGGCTTCAAGGGCGGGATTGCTCACGGGGCAACGGACGAATTCGGGTTCAAGGCCGTGGAAAACCGCGTCTCTGTCCACGACCTGCACGCCACCATGTTCTACGCATTGGGGATGGATCACACCAGGCTCACCTACCGCTACGCGGGCCGGGATTTCCGCCTCACGGATGTTTTCGGCGAGGTCGTGAAAGACATCCTCCTCTAAGGCAGTCTGACGAGCACGGGACTTGCGGCAACCGCCGCCCCGCACTGCGGATCGCACGGTAGATCGCACGCGCGGGCCGTGCGCAGCGCCAGCGCTCCACTCGGGCACGCCTCGGCGCAGCGAAGCGCCGTGTGGCGCAAGCCCTCCGCCAGCGGCCGGCCAAATGGCGCGGCCACCGCCACTTCGAAGCCGCGGCCCACAATGCTCAAGCCAAGAGGTTCCCCCGCCTGGCCGGCAATGCGAACGCACACTCCGCACAGAATGCATTTGCCGGGCTCATAGATGATTTCCGGATGCGAGTTGTCCTGTGAAAACCGGCGCCGCTCACCGGCGAAGCGGTAGGGGTCCACCTGGTATTCTTTAGCCAGTCCGCGGAGGTCGCAGCAATCCGCTTTCCGGCATCCGCAACTCATGCAGCGGTAGGCTTCGCGCCGCGCGTCTTCCTCCGTCAAGCCCTTCTCGATTTCCGCGAAGCCCGTCAAGCGCTGCTCATGGCCGATTTCCGGCATGCGAATGCGCGCGGCTTTTTCGATGGCGCGGAAGATTTCCGCGCGCTCCAATTCGTCCACCGGGTGCATGGCAATGCCCCACTGCGACGGTTCGCCCACCACGGGTTCCCCGAGCAGATACTGGCGGATGGAAGCGGCGATGCGTCCCGCCGCAACCGCCCGCACCGCCAGGTCCGCTCCCAGGACCGCGTCTCCACCCGCGAAGACCCCCGGAATGTTCGTCGCCAGCGTGCGTTCATCAGCGGCGATTCCCCACGTGGTCACCCGCAAGCCCTCGCGCTCCGCAAGAGTGCGTTCCACGGATTGTCCCGTGGCGGCGATGACGGTGGAGCACTCGAGAGAGAAATCTGAACCCTCGACCGGCACCGGGATCCGCCGCCCGGAAGCATCGGGCTCGCCGGGCTTCATGCGGCGGCAGGTCAACAGAATCTGGCGGCCGTCCGTCGATTCCAGGCGCACCGGTGAAACAAGGAACTCGAACTCCACGCCTTCTGCTTCGGCTCCCTCCACCTCGTCCATCAGGCAGGGCATCTCATTGCGCGTGCGCCGGTAGAGCACCTTCACACTGCATCCGCCAAGCCGGATGGCCGAACGGGCGCAGTCCATGGCCGTGTTGCCGCCTCCGATCACAATGACGCTCCTGCCGAGCCGCGGCGAATGGTCTTTCGCTACCTGTTCCAGGAATTCAATGCCCGGAAGCGCGTGTTCTTCCCCCTCGCATTGCAATCCCTGCGCCTGCTGCGCGCCGGTGGCGAGGAACACCGCGTCGTGATCGCGGCGCAGCGAAGCCAGCGAAAAATCACGGCCCCACCGTTCGCCCATGCGCCAGCGGGCTCCGAACTGGCTGATGAAGCCGATCTCGGCGTCGAGCGCATCTTTCGGCAAACGGTAGGCGGGAATGCCATAGCGGAGCATTCCTCCGGCGGCCTCCGCCGCGTCAAACAAAGTACAAGAATGTCCTTTTTGCAGAAGGTAGAACGCCGCGGAGAGCCCTGCCGGCCCCGCGCTGGCCACCGCTACAGTTTTGCCCGTATGCGGCGGCTTCACGGGCACATAGGGTTTTCCCGCGCCCCCTTTACTGTGAGCCTATTCTAACCCGATCCGGATCGCAAGGGGAGAGGAAAAAGTCAAGAATTCCCTCCCTTATTTGGCCTTTGTCGCCGCGCTCCTGCCGGCCCCTGAAGCGAGAAGGCGCTCCTGCTCCGCGATCAGCCTTTCCCGATACCGCATCCACATCGCATAGTCCGGCGTGTAAGAGTGCAGCTTGCGGCTGATGTCGCTTGCGTGTTCCTGTCCCCTGGTCACCCACTTCACCGCCTCGTCCAGCAACTCGAGCGCAGGCTTACCCGCTTCCCCGGCTTGACTCGCCGTCTGGCGGACCAATGTAAGCAACTCGAAATCCTCGATCCCGTCACGCGACGCCTCCCACCGCTTCGTAGTGACCGGACCGCTTTCCGTCGTGTACACGGCCCCATACTCCACGGCCATCGAGCGGTCGAAGAACCAGTAGGGGGAGTAGCTGTAGACCCAATAACCGCCCCCCGTCATGCCGAGTTGAAAGGAGATCCAGGGCTTCATCCGGTAATATCCGAGCGGATCGAGTTCGCGCTGCTCCCCCGGAGCCTCGTAATGCCAGAACTGCGCATGGCGGAAGACGTTCCCCAACCCCTCGGGATCCGACCGGTAAAGATGCAGGTCCGGCTGCCACACGTCAATCAGATCCTCCAACGGCTCGAGCATCGCCGCCGTGGCGCCGCCCGCCGGATTCGCGTACACCTGGGCTTTCGGATCCGCCGCCTTCACGCGCTTCACGTCTGCCGCCCATTGGTCGAACACGGCGTCCTTGCCGCTCAGCCCCGGCTCGTCATGGATGTAGAAAGCCCACTCCTTCTCCCCCACGCCAAGCGATCGCATGTGGGCTACGTAACGCCGGATAGCCTCCGCGAAGGCGCGGTCTTTGGCTTCGCTGTCATGAACCGCATTCTTGGGCCACGCCAGCCCCACGGTTCCGCTGATCATGAAAAACGCCCTGCCGCGGAGTTTCTCCACCAGCCGGTCATGCCGTTTCGAATCCATCGGGCCCAGCGCTCCGTCCGCGGACACCGTAAACGAAACCTGAGGAATGACGAAGGTGTTCGTGCCATGGCTGACGGCGTCGGCGAGAGTTGCTTCCTGCGCTACCGGATCGGCGATCGAATCGAGGTACAGCCAGTTGTTATGGCGGTACGTCTGGCGATCGGGGAGACGCACGGCGCTCACCGATACGGCAATCGGAACCTCCAGCGGCGCTTCCACCGAAGTCAAATCGCCGATCCGCAATCGCGACCGGTACGTTCCCATTGGAAGCTTCCGGCTATGGAACGTGAGCCACACCTTCGCGGTTTCTCCGGCGCCCAATCGCAGCGTCTGGCCCTGCCCGAGCAGCGGCAGCACATCCTCGGACACAATGCCCGAAGCCACGCGCCGGATGGGAGGAACCGAACGAATCTCGAGAACCTCATGAGCCGCGGCCTTCGCCCCGGATTCGCCCGTGAACGGACCAGCCTCGATGCGCACGGTGACATCGCGCGGCGCCAGGTTCACCAGCGCGATGGCCGCCGATTCATACTCATTGCCGAGCATCTGAACGCGTACGTGGTTGGAAGACGCTCCGGCGCGATCGAGCAGTGCCGCCGCGTCCGGATCAGGCCACGGATTGGAGATCTGCTCCACGCACAGCGATTGTGCCGGGTGCGTGCGCGCGGTGTAGCGCAGAAGCGAGAGCCAATAATCCCGCTCATCGCGCTTGTTTTCCAGAAATCCCCGCGCCATCGCCAGGAAATACTCCGCCAGTTCCCCATGCCCGCCAAGACCTGCACGCAGCTTCCGCACCTCATCTTCGAAGGCCCGCAGCCGGCGGGCGTCCTCGCTATGGGCCGCGTCCAGAACGTAGGTCTTCTCTTCACTCCGCAGCGTCCTGGCCGAAACCGTGTCGATCCAACGTACGGTGGCGCGATAAGGCCCCGTGCGGTCCGCGGTGAAATTCGCGGACATCGCATCGCCGTTTCGCAGCAGCGTGAGATGGACCGCTCCCCCGGGATCGACCACCCGCACGCTGGCCATCGCATGGGCGGGAGGCGCAGGCACGGCTATCTGATTCCGGCCGGACAACGCCCCAACGCTCGCCCCGCCCGCCGCGGGACTCGAGATGCGCGCCGCCGCCCGAGCCGGCGTCTTCGCCGTCGAAGGAACGAAGCCCGAAAACACAGCATCGTTTCGCGCGCCCGGCCAGAGAATCCTCGCGCCGGGCTTTTGCCACGGCCGGTAGCAGAGCATCTTCCCGCGCGCCGTCACCACCACCAGTTTCACGCTGCTGGTTCCGCGAAATCGGCACAACAGCGGCGAACTCGATCCGCCTGCCGTGTTCGGCTCCGCGCGGTCAACCGGAGCTGCATCCACGATGGCGCCCCGCCCGTCCAGCGCGTATAGCGACTTCCCGTTGGCGCCCACACCGCGCGCCATTTGGAACAGCAGCGGTCGCCCGCCATCCAGGTCCGCCACCGCGCCCGCAAAGAAAATCCCGTACCCGTCCAGTTGCCGGTCCCACAGCGGTTTGCCCGCCGCGTCCACCGCAAACACGCGCGTGTTCTTGTCGCCGTAAAGAATCTCGTTGCGGCCGTCGTGGCTAAGGTCCGCGACGACGATGGAGTTGTAGGTCTGAAGCAGCGACTTCGCTCGCCATCGCAGTTTCCCTGTCATCCCATCCAGCGCGTAGATCCCCGTCGCCTGTCCGCCGAAGGGCGTCCCGAAATACACCTCGTAGCGCCCGTCCTGATCCGCATCCGCAATCAGCGGGAGCGTGCGGCCGAACCTGCCCTCCTCCACGCGGAACACCCACTCGATATCTCCTTTGGCGTTGACGCAATACACTTCCCCGTCATCATCGGAGAAAACAATGTCAGGCAGCCCGTCTCCATTCACATCGCCGGCAGCCGGCGTCGAGAGCCGGAAGTTCGTCACCTTCAACTCAAACCGCAGGGCCCCGCGGGAGTCAATGGCGTACAGGTTGCCCCGCTGTGTAGCCGCCAGCACTTCGCGCGTCCCGTCGCCGTCGATATCCGCCAGCACCAGGTTGTTATATCCGCTTCCGTACCGGTCTTCGCGCGAGTACTTCCATACCCTTGCCCCGCTCTCATCAAAGCAATAGACGGAGCCGAACACATCCGCCGCGTAAACGCGCCTCCCATCCGACACCGGGGACGATCCGGGCGTCAGATCAAGCTTCATCTCCCGCAGTTTCGCTCCCTCCGGCGAATAGACGGCGATGCGTCCGTCCGCCAGCGCAACGGCGAGGGCGCCCGTCGAGTCCACGGGGCCAACGGGCACCACAGGCCCCACCGCGGGAGCGCCGAGATTCGTGGACCATTCCAACGCCGCCGCCGATAACGGCGCCGCCGTAGCAGCCGGCTGAGCCCAAACCGCCCCTCCCCACAACAGACCCGCCAGCCCCCATGCCAGTGCCATCCTGCCTTCCCTCACTCCTTCAAGTCTGCCGTACAACCCGGTGTCTGAGGCGTCCGGTACACTCCCGCTTCCACCACCGCCGGATACACAAAGTGCTCCCGCATATGAGGGATGTATTCGAGAAACAGCGCCTCGATCCCGAGCGCGATGTGATTGAACAACACCAGGTGCTGATGGATCTGCCCCATGTCCCCGACGTGAGGCACAAGCGGCAGACCGTACTTGCGCGCCAGCATGCTGACCGTGAGAAACTCTGAAATCCCCGCCAGACGCGTGCAATCGGCCTGTACGAAGTGCACCGCCCCCCGCGAGAGGAAATTCTTGAACATCACCCGGTTGGGAACATGTTCGCCCAGGGCGATGCGCATCGGCGCGATATGCCGCGCCAGCGCCGCATGAGCTTCGACATCGTCCGGATGCGTGGGCTCTTCAATCCAGTAAGGGTCCAGCCCGCCAATGGCTTCGCAAAAGCTCTTGGCCTGCGGCAGCGTCCATTGCTGGTTGGCATCGAACATGATGCGGCAATCCGGACCGGCCAGTTCCCTCAACATCGCCGCGCGGCGCAGGTCGCGGGCGGCGTCCTTCGATCCAACCTTCAGCTTGAATGCCCGGAACCCCTGTTCGATGGCCAGCCTCGCGTTCTCCCGCACCATCGCGTCCTCATATTGGAACCATCCAACCGAAGTGTCGTAGCCCGGATAACCTTTGACGAGGATCTCTTCACGCGATCCCCGCTCGGATTCCTCTTCCTCGAGTATTTGAAGCGCCTCGGTCGGCGTCAACGCGTCCTCGAGATAGCTCAGATCCAGCAGATTCACCACCGCCGATGCGGGAAGAGCCAGCAGCAGCCCCCACAACGGTACACCGCGCGCCTTCGCCCAAAGATCGAAGCAGGCATTCGTCACCGAGGCCAGCGCCAGATGGATCACTCCCTTGTGCGGACCGAGCCAGCGTAGTTCCGCATGGTCCGCCAGTTGGCGGCTGACTGAGCCGAAATCCGCCATGAGTTCCTCTATTTCGCGGCCCGCGAGCGGTTCGGCAAGCATCTCGATCGCCCGGCAAACCAGATCGTTTCCGCGCCCCAGCGTGAGCACAATGCCGCGGCCCTGTTCCTCCTCTCCGGTGAGGAGCCGCGTCTCGGCGAATGCATACTCCGTCACCACATGCACTGCGTCGGTCCCGGCCCCATCATGGAGCGGAAACCGCCTGTCTCTTGCTTCCACCTTGCGGATTGTCGTCGATTTCATCTCTTATATCCCAGTTCGGGCTACGCTTTCGGCTTCCGGCCGTCACCCTTTGTATGGGCCTCCACGGACCCGCCCTCATTTCCCCAAACCTCATAGGCGGAAGCCACGAACCGCGTGACCGCATGCCGCACGTACTGCCCCGCCAACTCCGGATTCCCCTCGCGAAGCACCTCGATCATTCTTTGATGCCGGGGCAGGTCGTCGCGCCAGGCTTCGGGCCCTTGCCCGCTCTTCAATACCCGAATCAGGATGAACGCGAAGAGTGGCCCCAGCAGCCGGCGAATGGCATCCACCAGCACTGCGTTTCCGGAAGTCTCGGCCAGGGCCATGTGGAAGCGCAGGTCGCTCAGCAGCAGATTCCGCATGTCCCCTCCTTCCACCGACTCCCTCATCTCATTCAGTGCCGCCTCCATTGCGGACAGGTCCGCGCCGGCTGCGCAGGCGAGTTGCGCGGCCAGTCCTTCCAGCGCGCCCCGCACCTCATAAATTCTCGCCACGTCCGATTCCTGGTAGTCGACCACGCGCGCGCTGCGCCCCGAATCCTTCACCAGAAAACCTTCGGATATTAAGATATTAATACCTTCACGCACGGAAGCTTGCGCGGCGCCGAACTCCTTGGCCCACTTCGCTTCCACCACCCGCTCTCCCGGAACAAGCCGGCCTTCCATAATCGCCTGCTTCAAAGCGGACGCCAGACTCTCTTTTAGCAGCGAACCTGATGCGGCCTCATTGGAAACTGTCGACATAAGCGCTCGGAACTCTTTATATCACCCCTCCGGGACGCGGAACAATCGGTAACTGGACTCCTATGAGCGCTTGACACCAGCCGAAAACAGTCATAACATCATAAGCATTTGCTGGAGGGACAGAGGATGATGCGTTTGCCCTATCAAGGTTTTGTCTCGCCTTCTTGGCGGACAAGAATTCTTTCGTTTCTGACACTTGCGGCGTTTGGCCTGCTTACGGGGACGGCTCACGCCCAAATTTCCACTGCTTCGGTTACCGGTGTGGTGCGGGATCCCAGCGGCAGCGTCGTCGCCGGAGTGAAACTCGCCTTGACTAACGTCGAAACAACCGTTCGCCGCGAGGCGGAATCCAACACAGCCGGAAATTACGTTTTTCTCAACATCACTCCCGGGAATTACTCCCTCGAGGCGACCGCGCCTGGATTTCAGACAGTCCAGATCCCGCGCATCACGCTCGCGGTCAACCAGACTGCCACCGTGGACGTTTCCCTCCAGGTGGGTACTGTCCAGCAGACCATGACCGTGGAAGCCTCCGGTGAACTGGTGCAACAGTCCACCGCGGAACTCGGCGCCGTCGTCGCGGCCAAGCAGGTGGTGGACCTCCCGCTCAACGGCCGCAACTTCACTCAGCTTCTTTCGCTGTCTCCCGGTGTGGCGCCGGTCAGCGTTTCGCAGAACTCCGGCGGATTCGGCAACGTCGCCTCCGGCACGCAGTTCGTCTTCCCCGCCATCAACGGCCAGACGAACCGCAGCAACATGTTCTTTACGGACGGTCTCAACAACCAGGGCGCATTCTCGAGCACCTACGCCGTTCCCCCCATCATCGACTCCATCGCCGAATTCAAGGTCAATTCCCATAACGATTTGGCCGAGTTCGGCGGAGCCCTCGGCGGAATGATCAACGTCGCCACCAAGTCCGGCACCAACGAATTCCACGGCACCGCCTGGGAGTATCTGCGCAACAACGAGTTCAACGCGCGTAACACGTTCCTGGCCAATCCCACCGTATTCCGGCAGAACCAGTTCGGAGCCTCCGCCGGAGGACCGGTCCTCATTCCCAAACTCTACAACGGCAAGAACAAGACGTTCTTCTTCGCGGCTTACGAAGGCTTCCGCTATTCACGCGCCGCGGCATCCTACAAGCACTTGCCGAATGACGCCGAACTCAGCGGCAATCTCACCGGCGAGGCGCAGGCATTCGACCCGTTCTCCACTCGAATCGACCCAAACAAGCCTGGCGCCTTCCTCCGCGATCCGTTCCCGGGCAATCAGATTCCCGGCAACAGAATTGATTCGCGTCTGGTGGGGTTCGCCAAGCAAATCCGGCCGCCGCTGTATAACACGGGTGTCGGCAACAACAACGCAATCGACAATACGCCGTTCCGCCAGCACCAGAACCAGTTCACGGCTCGCATCGACCAGACTCTCGGCAGCAAGGATTTCGTCTGGTTCCGCTACAGTGCGCTTTACTACGACACCGCCGGTTCCGGCGGTCTCCCCAGCGTCACGCAGACGGTCACCGACAATCCCGGCCAGAATTTCGGCGGCAGTTGGGTGCACACCTTCAGCCCAAGCCTGGTTTTGCAGGCGCAGTACGGCCGTTCCCACCAGGAAACGAATTCTTCCACCATCTACCCGGGCCTCGCGCAAAGCGCTATTGATGCATTGGGCTACGACGCCAACTTCGCCGGTAATTTCATCGGCGGGTTTACGCTGCTGCCGTCTACCGGACTCAGCGGGTTCAGTAACCCCATCATCGGAATCAGCAAGTCGCTCAATCCGAATGAAACGAACGTCCACCAGTGGAAGGCCAACGTCTCGAAAATCATTGGCTCCCACACCCTACGCTTCGGCGGCGAGTTGAACAGCAGCACCTTTGAATCGCTTTACAACAGCGCCAATGCCGCGTTTGCGCTTCAACAGACATCCGACCCCTCCGCGCCGAACGTCAACCCCGGCAACGCCATCGCCTCGTTCCTGCTCAACGTGCCCGATAGCGCCGGCCGCCGTAACGTGCACGAAACCACCCGCTGGGGCGGTGTCATGGGCTTCTATTTCCAGGATTCCTGGAAGGTCACGCCGAGATTCACCATGAACATCGGGCTCCGCTATGACCGCACGTTTATCCCGCCCTACGGCCGTGAGGATACCGTGGGCCAGAACGGCGGCATCGAGGCAGGCTCCATCAATTTCAACGATGGAACCTACATCGTGCAGAAACTGCCGCCCTCCTGCGCCGAACGCGGCCATGCGCCCTGCATCCCCGGCGATGGTAAGCTTCCGGAACACGTGGTGGTCTCCCCCACAGGCAAGATCTATCACGACACCACCACCAACTGGGGACCCCGCCTCGGCTTGGCTTATAGGGTCAGCCAGACGACGGCTGTTCGCGCCGGATTCGGCGTCTACTACGACAACTGGGCCGCCGTTACCCAGACCTCCCAGAACTACGAAGGCACTTGGCCCGACATCGGACAGCAACTCGCGAACAACCTGAACGTCCCTGTCCCCTCTCAGTTGACCCCCATCGTCAAGGGGCAGAGTCCCTTCGCCACCGGCGGCGGCGCCTTCCCTGCTCCCACTCCGTTCCAGCAGGTGCAGTGGTACATGGATCCCTACGCCAAGAATCCCTATTCCATGCAGTGGAACTTCGGCGTTGCCAAGCAGTTGAACAACTCCACCACGGTATCGCTGGACTACGTCGGCTCCGGCAGCCGCAGGCTGGATGTCGGCGGCTACTATAACGTCGCCCTCACCCCCGGCCCCGGTGACCCGACACTCCGCCAGCCCTACCCGTACATCCACCCCACCTACTATGACCGCAGCATCGGCCGCGGCAACTATAACGCGCTCCAGTTCCTCTTCAACAAGCGCTATTCAGGCGGCCTCGCCTACCAGGTCTCCTACACCTACTCGAAGTCCATCGACATCGGCTCTTCCGGTTGGTATGGCGTCGAAGGTCAATCGGTGCAGGACCCCTACCACTACAACAACGACCGCAGCGTATCCGGCTTCGATCTCACCCAGGTCCTGAGCCTCAACGTGGTATGGGATGTGCCCTTCGGCAAGGGCAGGAGGTTCTCCAGTTCCAATGCCGCCGCCAACTACATTCTGGGTGGCTGGCAGTTGAACACCATCACCACCGCGCGTTCCGGACTCCCGTATAACATCACCGTTCCCGGCGACAGCGCCAACACCGGAAACACCGGATACCTGCGCGCCAACCTCGTGGGGAACCCCACGCTCTCGAATCCAACCGCGCAAGCGTGGTTCAACACCGCTGCCTTCGCGCCTCCCCCTGTCTATTCGTTCGGAAACCTCGGACGCTACGCCATGCGCTCCTCGGCGTTCTGGAACCTTGACTTCTCCATCTTCCGGCAGTTCCCGTTCAAGGAAGGCCGCTCCGTGGAGTTCCGCGCCGAATCGTTCAACCTTCCGAATACGGTGATTCTCGGTACGCCCAACGGCAACGTCCTCGATCCCAACTTCGGCAAGATCACCGGCACCGCCAACTCGGAAAGGACATTGCAACTCGGCCTGAAGGTGATCTTCTAGCCGGGAGCCTGTTATGAGATGATGCGAGCAGCAGTGCGCTCCCCATCGATCTCACTTGCTCTCTACATTGGGTTCCATTGTGCGTTCGCTCAGGCGCCGCGCGGTTGTGAGCTGCCCAAGGAGGTCGCCGCCCTCCTGGCCAGCAACGCCGCCGGCGCCTGGTTCGCCCGCCACGGGAACAACCGCTGCGCCATCGCCTCCTTTGAAGCGGTATTGAAAGCCGATCCGGGTTCCCGCGAAGCGCGCTACAACCTCGGTCTGGCGCTCTTGCAGGACGGCCAGGCCAGGCGGGCTGCCGTCGAATTGGGCGTGCTCGTCAAACAGGCTCCTGACTCCGCTCCCGCCCATCTCGCCATGGGAATGGCGCTGGCGGACCAGGGCGATCTCCCCGCTGCCGAATCCGAACTTCGCGCCGCCGTCAACCTCGCCCCCAAATCCGCCGCCGCGCTCCATCAACTCGGCGAAGTGCTGCGCAACCAGAAACGTTACACTGCCGCCATCCCTTACCTGCGCCAGGCCGCGCAATTGGAGCCGCGCGATGCCGCACACGCAGTGGCCCTCGCCGAGGCCCTCTACGACAACGGCAACTTGGAAGAAGGCATCGCCGTATTGAAGAAAGCCGTCGCCGCCCAGCCCGCTTCAGCATTGGCGCAATCGAACCTCGGCACGCTCTACGCGCGCCTCAAGCGCTACAACGAGGCTGTCGATCACTTCCGCGCCGCCATCACCGCCGACCCCTCCGATGACGTCACCCGCCTCTCGCTTGCCAAAGCTCTCATCGGCCTCGATCGCCAGGCCGACGCTCTGCCCGTTCTCGACGAAGCCCTCCAGCGCCATCCGCGCGATGCCGAGGGCCGCTTCCTCCGCGGCCTCACCTATCGCGGCCTGGCCGAGTACGAAAAGGCCGAAGCCGATCTCCGCATCGCCGTCGAGGGCAACCCCAACCATTACCTCTCGCAATACAACTTCGGCTTCGTGCTCGCCCGCAATGGCAAATTCGAAGAAGCCCGGCAGCACCTCGAAAAAGCCCGCCAGATCCAGCCCGATTCGCAGGAAGCGCAGTTCCAGCTCGCCAACGTGCTCCGCCGTCTCCATCAAAACGAGGCCGCGCAAAAAGAACTCGCCGAATTCGAGCAGCGCAAGAAACAGGACCAGCTCGAAAACATCGCCGGCACCACGGCCAGCCGCGCCAACCTGGCGCTCCTCGAAGGCAATCCGCGGGCTGCCATCGATGGCTATCAGCAGGCGCTGAAACTCGACCCCAACAACGCCAAGACCTACTACAACCTCGCCCTCGCCCAGCAAAAGATCGCTGACCTGACCGGAGCCGCCGCGTCACTCGAAAAATCCGTAGCCCTCGATCCCAAATTCGCTCCAGCCAGAAACCAGCTCGGCCTGCTCTACATGGGCCGCGGCCAGAATCAGCAGGCCGAAACCCAATTCCGCGCCGCGCTCGGCAATGATCCGCAATGCGCGGAATGCCAGAACAACCTCGGCGTCCTCTACGGCCAGCTTGGCGATTCACGCCGCGCCGAAGCTCTCTTCCACCAGGCAATCGAAAATAATCCCCGCTACGCCCAGGCGCGCGTCAACCTCGCGCTGGTCATTGCCGGCCGCGGCGATTTCCGCGAAGCGCGCAAGGAACTCGAGCGCGCCCTCTCAGCCGAGCCCGCCAACGTCAAGGCGCTCACCGCCCTCGGCATGGTGCAGGGCCGCACCGGCGACGCCGCATCCATCGCCACCTTCCGCAAGGTAACCGCGCTCGAACCTCGCTCCCCGGATGCCCATCTCAACCTCGGCATCGCTCTCGCCGATCAGCACCAGACCGAAGCCGCCCTCAGCGAGTTCCACGAAGCCGTGAAACTCGCCCCCCAACAGGCCGCTCCGCATTACAACAAAGGCCGCGTCCTCGGCGATCTCCGCCGCTACGAAGAGGCGCTTCCCGAACTCCGCCAGGCCTGTCAGCTCGATCCCAATGTCCCCGATGCCTGGTACCGCCTCGGCATCGCCGAGCGCGAACAGCAGCACTACGGCGAAGCCGTGCAGGCGCTGCGCCAGGCCTTGAAGCTCTCGCCGGACAACGCCGATGCCGCCTTCCTCCTCGGGCAGGCTCTCCAGAGTTCGGGGAAGAGCAGCGAGGCCATCAGCGCCTGGGAATCCACCCTGCGCATCGACCCTAAGCATTCCCAAGCCCTCTACAGCCTCACCCGCGCCATGGCCCGGTCGAATCCCGAACAGGCCCGCCAGTATCAGTCCCGCCTCGAATCCCTGAAGAAACAAAGCGGAGACGCCGACCGCGCCCGCACTTTGAGCAATTTCGCCATCGCCGCCGCCAAGGACGGCAAGTGGGATCAGGCCATCGCTCAACTTCGCGAGGCCATCCAGGTGTGCGGCGCATGCGAAGTGAAAGCCGCCCTGCGCAAGAACCTCGGCCTCACCGAATGCCAGGCCGGCCGCTTCGACGAAGGCGAAAAGGACCTCCGCCTTGCCCTCCAGGATATGCCGGGCGATCCCGAAATCCTCAAGGCCTTGCAGATTCTCGCCGGAATCCGCGCGAAGTCCAAGTAATCTTCTACGGCTCCTGTATCCGGATGACCCGGTCGGCCGCAAGGTTCTCCATGCGCTGCACCTTCCCGCTGGGCCATGTGACTTCGAGCAGCTTCACGCGCTTGCCCGTCCCCAGGCCGAAGTGCGCCCGCTTGTCGTTCGAAGAAAGATAGCTCGACGCCGTCGACACCATCGCATACTGCTCCCCGCCGCTCTCCCCCACCACCCGCAGCCGCGCGCCGATTCCATCCCGATTGCTCCGCGTCCCCACCGTCTCGATCATCACCCAGTGGTTTCCGCCCACCCGCTGGTTTTCCAGGATCACCGCCGGCTCATTGTTACAATTCATCACGACATCCACCCACCCGTCGTTGTTCAAGTCGCCGAACGCAACCCCGCGCGCCGCCCGCGGTTTGCGAAACGCCGGACCCGCCTCGCCGGACACATCCAGAAACTTCCCTCTTCCATTGCGCAACAGCATCGGCGGCTCCAGGTAGCGAAGATGCGGCTGCGTGAGCTGGATGTTGTCCATCACGTGCCCCTGCCCCACGAAGATGTCCTTCCACCCGTCATTGTCGTAATCGAAAAACTTCAGCCCCCATCCCGAATGCAGCATGCTCGCCGAGCCCACGCCGGATGCGTCCGAAACGTAATCGAAAGCTCCCTTCGTATTGCGGAAAATCGAATAGCGTTGCGTCGCCAGAGCATCGGCCAGCAAATCCGGCCATCCGTCGTTATCATAATCGGCGAAATCCGTCCCCATTCCCGAAAAGCTCCGCCCGTCGGAGTCGTATGCCGCCCCCTTGTCCAGAGCCACCTCCTCGAAGCTACCGTCGCCCCGGTTGCGAAACAACTGCTGCGGCACGGAATCGTTCGCAACAAAGATATCCGGCCACCCGTCCCGGTCGAAATCCTCGATTGCCACCCCCAGGCCCTTCCCCGGAAACCGGCTGATGTGCGACTCCACCGAAACATCCCGGAAACGCCCGTTGCCCTCGTTGTGAAACAGCAGGTGCGTCACCGGCTGAAACTGATCCGGATGGCAATACGCCCGGTGCCCCGGCTTCCTCTCCCCGCACCAGATATCCATCGAAAAGTCCCATTTCACGTACCGCGACACGAACAGATCCAGCCGCCCGTCGCGGTCATAATCGACGAACGCCGCCCCCACGGACCACCCGCTCGCACTCACCCCCGCCTCCGCCGCCACCTCCCGGAACGTTCCGTCCCCGTTGTTGTGATACAGAAGATTGCCGTTCAGATTGGTGACATAGAGATCCGTGTGCCCGTCGTTGTCATAGTCCGCGGCGACCGCCCCCATCCCGTAACCCCGGCCCCGCACCCCAGCCTTCTCCGTGACGTCTGTGAACGTGCCGTTGCCGTTGTTGCGGTACAACCGGTTCCAGAAGCGCGGCTCTGATTTATCCGGCCGCGCACCCGCCGCCATCGGATCCGCAAGCGCCGCCCCGTTCACCAGAAAAATGTCGAGCCACCCGTCCCCGTCATAATCAAACACCGCCGCCCCGCCCGTCATCGATTCAATCAGATACTTGCGCGGCGTCGGATTGGACTGGTTGACGAACCCCACCCCCGCGCGCGCCGTGACGTCCGCAAACAGCGCCGCCTTCTCCGGTTCCCCCCGCAGCACCATCCACGAGGCTGCTCCCATGCCGGCCCACACCATTGCTGCAACCGCCCGGCCCCTCATCACAGATTTCAGAATATCAGTGCGTGAGTCCGTGCCCCGCGATCCGCCGCCGCGCCCCGGGTCCCCCCCGAAACGAGTGCGGATGGTGTCGTCCGTATGAGTCTGCCGCCGAATCAGACTTGTCAAGTCTCTGGCGTAATTTCTTTTCTCCTGATTCGGCGCGGGTTACGGGTGCGGTGAGCACTCGGGCGTACGCGCGCGGATTGATGAGATTTGGAGCGAGTTGCCGACAAAACTGCTGACAAAAAAGCTGGGCTCAGATTGGCTGGTAGGGCACGGCCCGGGCTAGGCGCTCAGGCATGGGAAGGGGCTCAGGGCACGTGAACTCGCCGAAGCTCCATTGAATTGATCGCGTCGGATCGTAGTAGTGCAGGAAGAAGCGAATTGCTGGTCCGTCATGCTTCTCGCTCTCCAGCCTTTGTCAAGTACAATTCCACTCGATCCGTCGTCCAGGTTGCCACGCCGCAGCCGAAGAAGTCGGTATCCTCCGTCCAGATCGGGCAGCAGAGCGCGAGGGCCGCGGCAAGGACTGGCCAATCGTCTTCGTC
>JADLBD010000219.1 GCA_020847975.1 Bryobacterales bacterium
CCCCGTATCGAATCGCTTGCCTTCACCGGCGACAAGAACCCCGACGGCACTTACCCCGCCATCCTCACCGGACAAAACCTCGAAGTCATCGACAAAACCGCCTGGGACCCCAACACCGGCCAGCAAGTCACCGAACTCCCCTCTCCGCTCGCCGGGCAACAACAGAAGCAATCCCTGCGCATCAACATGCCCTGGCCCTCCCCATCTCCCAAAGCCCCCCTCTACATCTGGCTCCGCGGAGAATCCGGCGCCCGCCTCACCACCACCTGTTACTGATCGATCACTTCTGCACCCGCCCCAACCACCGCACCCTCACGTTCAGCGCCCGCCCCGTCCCTCCATAAAACCGCATATACCCCGACGAGCTCATCACGTTGTTCACCGTGTCCGGATTCACGCGGTTCGTAATGTCATTCGCCCCAAACCGCAGCGCCCAGCGGTTCCCCCTGAATACGAACCGCCGCTCCAGGTGCACGTTCAGCTCGAAGTAGAACGGAAACCGTATCGAGTTCACATCCCCGAAAATCCGCCCGTCATCCGTCCGCGCGCTGAACGGAAACCCCGTCCGCGCATCCACGGAGAACGCCAGCGCCCAATCCTTGAGCAGCGGCAGATACCCCCACCCCAGCAGCCGGTGCGGCGAATCCCAGGGCATCGGCCCTACATTGTTCACCACCATGATCGGATCCTCCACGCTGATGTCCACCACCGTGTTGCTCAGCGCCCGCGACCGCGTGTAGCTCAACATCCATTCATATTGATTCCGGATGTTCTGCCGCGCCGTAATCGAAAACGAGTCGAATGCATCCGTCCTGTAGTTCGAAAGGTCGAACAGCGAATCCACCACCCGCGCGTTCACCGCGGCCCATGCCGGAGGCGGCGCATCCGGCCTGTCATTCGCATTCAAGTACGTGAACCCATCCCACCCTCTCCGCCGCAACATGTCCGCCCGGAACGAGAACCCGCCCGGCAGATGCCGCTCCAGACCCAAAGACCAGTTCTGAAACCGCGGCCGCGCCAGGTGCGGATTACGGATCTCGAACGTCGTCAGCGCCGGACCCCGCACCACATCCCCGTTCGGCCCGAAATAGGTCGCCAGCGCGTACTGATCGAACGGCCTCGTGAACAACCGCAGGTTAGTCGCGTCATACACCCGCGCATATCCCGCGTAAATCTTCATGTTCCCCTTCCGCCCCGGTGACCACGCCGCCCCAATCCGCGGCGACAGGCTCCACGTATGCAGAATCCGCCCCCAGTCCGTCCGCGCGCCCGCCTCGATCAACACCCCCGGCGCAATCCGCCACGAATCCTGCACGTACGCCGCGGCTTCATCGTTGTCCCGCCCCAACAGCCCGCTCCCTCCGTAGACCGTTCGAAACGTGCGCTTCCCCGCCTCGCTGTAGTTCTCAAACCCTGTCCGCCGTACATCCTGCCAATACGTGACGTGATCCAGGTCCATCCCCGTCTTCAGTTGATGCTCGCCGAATGCCTTGAACCGCGGCGGAAACGAGTTCACCAGGATCTGATCCCGTCCCCCTTTCCGCACTCCGTCCATGAAGTAATTCCCCCGCTTGCCGTTCGCCGTGTAGATCAGCATCCCCTGGCCCTGCGGAATCTCCCGCCCGAATGTGCGGTTGGAAGCAAACCCCGCCTCCACCAGCCACCCGCGGGTCAGATAGATCTGATCCTTCACGTGCCAGAACCACTGCCGCGACCGCCGGTCGATCGTTGTCTCCACCGGATCAAGCGCGGTCAACCCTGTCCTCGCCGCATTGAAGGCATTCACCAGAAACCCCGCGTACAGAATCTGCGACGGCGTCACGTTCACCTGCGCGTAGAGCAGGTTTCCCAGCCTCACTTGCGAATAGCGGTCCTGCCCCTTCGGCAGGTCTCTGATGAAGACCTGCGAATACTGGAAGTCCACCGTGTTCGAAAACCACGCCCTGTCCTTGAGGATCGGACCCGAAACCCCCACCCGAGGCGACCAGTCCCCAATGGTCCAGCCCTTGCGGTTCTCCAAACCCGGAACGAAGTTCGTGGCCGAGTAGCGCAACTGGTTGTCCCCCGCCTGCGTGTGTACCGCCAGCGTCCCTCCCGAGCCCTTCCCGTACTCCGCCGGCAAATGCCCGCTCGCAATTTCCACCGTCTGCACCGACTCGACGCTCAACCGCGTCTCCAGCCGCCCCGTCAGCGGATCGTTCAGGTTGAATCCATCCAGCGTATACAGCACCTGGTCTTCCGCCGACCCGTTCACGTGAATCCCGCCCCGGCTGTCCCGCACCACTCCCGGCATCATCCGTGCCGCCGCCTTGAAGTCATTCGTATTCGGATAGGGGATGTTGAGAATCTCCTCCCCGCGCATCGTCCGCGTCGAGTTCGTGGTGTCCATGTCCACCGTCTGCGTCTGCGCATGGACCTCCACCCTTTCCACCACCTCCCGCAGCGGCTCCAGCGTCAACGCGAGTTCTTCGCCCTCCGGCCCTACTTGCAGCGGTTTCAACTGCGCCGGAAAGAAACCCTCATGCTCCGCCGTGACGCGGTACTCGCCCGGCGCCGGCAATGCCAGGGAAAAACGCCCTTGCGGGTCGCTGAACCCGAACACACGCTCCCCGCCTCCGTTGACCGCCGTGATCCGCGCACCCGCCACCGGAGCACGTGTCGGAGTCCACACCTGCCCGCTGAGCTTCGTCTCCGCGCACGCGGCGCCCGCAAGGCTGAGAGCCGCAACGGCCGCAAACAACTTCCGCACTGCTTCAACCTCGCGCTACGGCTGCGTTTGCGGCCTTTCCATTTCCCCTGCCGCCCCGCGCAGTCAATCCCCAAACGGCGGGCGGCGCGGCAGGCACACTGACCCATTCCATTCCAAATCCCCTTTTCCGAAGGATGGCTGTCAGTGTAAGGCCGAAGAATGCTCACCGGAAATACTGGAAGTTCTGTATAGAAGGCCTGCGCGAGAGCACAGTCACAAGCCGTGAAGATTTTTCCGCCATTCCGCCTGCTCCGCCGAACACCTTGCCGCGCAAATACTTGCGTCCCCCGTTGCCTGTCCAGCGTCTCACTCATGCCGCGATACTCGACTGCCGGCGTGAGAGACTTGGGAGTGTCGGACGTCTACATCACTGCCCCAGCTCGTGGCACACGTCGCGCCGCGAAATATCGTCACCTGCTCCCACACATCGCCGTGGCAGGAGCGGCATCCCACTTTCGTCCGGCGCGCCATCCATACCGCCGGAACTCGACAGTCGCCGCGAGATACTCGGGAGTGTCAGGCTCCGTCGCCTGCATCACTCCCCAGCTCGTGGCACACGTCGCGCCGCGAAATATCGTCACCTGCTCCCACACATCGCCCTGGCAGGAGCGGCATCCCACTTTAGTCCGGCGCGCATCCATATCGCCGGAACTCGACGGTCGCCGCGAGATACTCGGGAGTGTCAGGCTCAGTCGCCTGCATCACTGCCCCAGCTCGTGGCACACGTTACACCGCTCCGCCGCGTGCCGCTCTTTGTGGCAATCCACGCACTCCTTCATCTTCGGCGCGCGAAACACCGTCACCTGTTCCTGCTCCCACACATCGCCATGGCAGGAGCGGCATTCCACTTTCGCCGCCGCATGCCTCGCGTGGCTGAAAAACACGAAGTCCGGCAGTTTGTAGACCCGCCGCGAAGGAATAGCCGCGCCGTACTCCTTGTGGCAGACCTGGCATTGCGACACCGCCGGAAAGCCCGCCGCCTCTTTCCGCTCCGCCCCGGCGTGGCATTGCTCGCACGCCATCTTCAGCGGCGCGTGCCGCTTGTGCGAAAACGGCCCGTCACTCGCCGCCAGTGTCAGGGCAACGAGTAAGCCACCAAGGCATCGGAGAATGTCTCGTTGTATTTGTTGCCGCCTCCCGCGGCGATCACCACAAACTGTTTCTTCGTCTTCTTTCCAACATAGGTCATCGGAGTCGCATGCGCACTTGCCGGCAATCGTGTTTCCCACAGCAGCTTCCCGCTATCCTTATCGAACGCCCGGAAGCGGCTGTCATTGGTCGCCCCGATAAACAGCACCCCTCCCGCGGTCACCACCGACCCGCCGATGTTCGATGTCCCCGTCGGTGGAATCCCCTTCGCTGTCAGTTCGTCGAATGCTCCCAGCGTCACCTGCCACCGGAATTCGCCCTTGTCCAGATCGATTGCCGTCAAATGCCCCCATGGCGGCTTCTGGCATGGATAGCGGTTCTTGTCCCAGAACCGCCCGTACGCCGGACCCCGCGTCCGGTACGGTATCGCCGAACCCTCCGGACGCTTCACCATCCGCACCAGCATCCCGTTGTCTTGCGAGTTCACATACAATGTCCGCGTCTCCGGATCGTACGACGCCCCGCCCCAATTCGCTCCGCCGTTCGTCCCCGGAAACAGCACTGTCGGCTTCTCCGATGCCGGTGTGAACAACTGCCCGAACTCTGCCCCCTCGATCAACTCCGCGCAAAATGCCCGCGATTCCGGTACATTCGTCAACTCCTCGGGCTTCATGCTCTGCCGCGCAAACGGCGGCGGCTTCACAGGAAACGGCTGTGTCGGCCACGCCTGTTCGCCCGGCATCCTGCTCGGGGGAACCGGCCTCTCCACCACATCGTAAACCGGCGTCCCCTTCATTCTGTCGAACAGGAACGTGAACCCAGTCTTCGTCACCTGCGCCACCGTGGGGACCAACCGCCCGTTCCTCTTCACCTCCACCAGCACCGGCTGCGCGGGCAGGTCGTAATCCCATACATTGTGGTGCACGGTCTGGAAATGCCACAGCCGTTTCCCTGTCGCCGCATCCAACGCCACCAGCGAGTCGCCGAACAGGCCCATCCCTTTGCGGTCTCCGCCCCAGAAGTCTGTCGATGGCGAGGTCAGCGGCAGGAACACGATGCCCCGCTCCTCATCCACGCTCAGGATGGACCACGCGTTGGTCCCGCCTCGATTCTTCCACCCCTCCCCTTCCCACGTGTCATGCCCGAACTCACCCGGCTGCGGCACCGTATGGAATCGCCACACCAGCTTCCCCGTCAATGCATCGAACGCCCGCACATCCCCGCTCGGACCTTGCGGCTCCCCGTCCGGCACAATCGACCCGCAGATCACCAGGTTCCTATACATCGCCGGCGGCGAGGTCATCCCGTAGCTCTCGCTCCCGCCCGGAATCAGCATCCCTTCCTTCAAATCCACCTTCCCCTTGTTGCCGAAGCCCGCCGCCGGCTCGCCCGAATTCGCATCGATGGCGAACAGATCCCCATCGAGCGTGCCGTAATACAGCCGCTTTTGCCGCCCGTCCGTCCAATACGCCGCCCCGCGATGAATGAACAGGTTCCGCGACACCGTGCGGCTGATCTTCGGATCGAAGGCCCATTTCTGCTGCCCCGTATCCGCATCAAGCGCGATCAGCCGGTTGAACGCCGTGGTGAAATAGAGCACTCCATCCACCATCAGAGGCGTGGCCTCGAAGGCGCTCCGCACGGGAAACTCTTTCCCGTCGCTCACATCGCCCGTGTGGAACGTCCATGCCGCCTTCAGCCGCCCCACGTTCGTGCGGTCAATCTGCTTCAGCCGCGAATACTTCTGCCCTCCCGGGCTCCCGGCGTAGCTATGCCATTCCTGCGCGCCCGCCCACGGCGCGCACACCAGCAGCAAATAAAGAATCCGGTGCATCGTTCCACCTCACATGAAACCCGATAGAATATCACCTGCCGTGATCCCTCGCCGGTTGACTCGAGCAGGAGTAGAATAAAGTCACATTTATAATTAAGGAGCCCTCATGGAAGCTAATAAAGATCACCTGTCCCGCAGGTCCTTCCTTCGCAACTCCTCCGCCGCTACCGCCGGGGTCGCCGCTTTTCAGATCATTCGCCCCGAACTTGTCCGCGGAGCCGGTAAGGAAAAGCTCAAAGCCGGTCTTGTCGGCTGCGGCGGGCGCGGCCGGCAGGCCGTCATTGACCTGATGAAAGGTTCGGAAAATGTCGACGTGGTCGCCCTTGCCGACATCTTCGAGGACAAACTGGAAGGCAACCTGCGCTGGATGAGGGAGCAGCATCCGCAATTCGCCGGCCGCATCAACGTCGGCCCGGAACACCGCTTCATCGGATTCGATGCCTATAAGAAGCTGGTGAATTCCGACATCGACATCGTCATGCTGGCCACGCCTCCCGGCTACCGCCCGGCCCACTTCGAGGCGGCCATCGAGGCGAAGAAGCATGTCTTCTGCGAAAAACCCTTCGGCACCGATCCGGCCGGCGTGCGCCGCTTCATGGCTGCGGCAAAGAAATCGGAAGAGCTCAAGCTCACCGTCGTTTCCGGCGCGCAGCGGCGCTTCCAGAAGGAGTACGTGGACACCGTCGGCCGCATCCACAACGGCGGCATCGGCGACGTGACCGCCCTCTACGCCTACTGGGTCGGCACCCCCGTGCTCCAGCAGAAGGAGCGCGACCCCAAGTGGGGCGACATGACCTGGGAACACCGCAACTGGTACTCCTATGTGTGGATCTGCGGCGACCAGGTGGTGGAACAGCACCTCCACAACATCGACGTCTGCAACTGGGTCATGGGAACGCATCCCGTAAAAGTGTGGGCCAGCGGCGGCCGCGCCTGGCGCCCGAACGAGGAACTCTACGGCAATATCTACGATCACCTCAGCGCCGACTTCGAATACGCGAACGGCGTGCGCCTGTCGAGCTACTGCCGCCAATACCCGCGCGAGAAGAACATCTACGGCAACGTGAGCGAACTCGTCGTCGGAACCAGGGGCAAGTTCGACAGCCTTTCCTTCCGCGGAGCCCGGCTGCCCAGCGGCAACCCCTACGAGCATGAACACACCGCGCTCATCAACTCCATTCGCGGAGACGGGCCTTATATCAACCACGCGATGACCGTCGCCGAAAGCACGCTCACCTGCATCATGGCCCGCGAAGCCGCTTACTCGGGCGAAGAGATCACCTGGGACCGCATCATGAACTCCCAGCTCGACCTCCAGCCCAAGGAATTCGGCTACGACGTGAAGATCGGGATGACTCCCATCCCCGTGCCCGGAAAATACAAATTGATCTGATTTTGTTTCCGCCAAACCGCAAAGCGCTATCCTGATCAGAGTCATCCAAAAGCCATCGGGAGGTGCGTCTGTCAGCCTATCTCTGGATTGCCCTCGGAAGCGCGCTGGGGGGCATGGCGCGTTTCTGGCTGGGTAAGGAAATCACCAGCTACTACGGAAGCGCGTTCCCCTGGGGAACATTCACCATCAACGTGCTGGGCAGCTTCGTCATCGGCTTTGCCTCCAACTGGTCCCAGCACGACACGGTCCGGCTGCTCGTCATGGTCGGGGTTTGCGGTGGATTTACGACATTCTCCTCCTTTAGTCTGGAAACGCTGGCCCTGCTGCGAATGGGAGCCTGGCAGCGCGGGGGCGCGTACATGCTGGCATCGGTAGGGGTTTGCGTGATTTCGACGGTGTTGGGGAGCCTGGCGGGGCGGCGGATGGTCTAAGGTCCGTCGAAAAAGACGTTTGTACGCGCCATCGCCTACAGGCCCGCCGCGGCCCTTTTCTTTCCTCCACTTTCGAACTTTGCCGCCGTTTGCCATCGTAACCACAATGTCATACACATCAGACGGATTCCTCCACCTCCCTGCTTCTTGCCTACCTTCCTCTACTTCTCCTAGGACGATCTCTCCATCTTCCTCCCGGCCTACTCCTCCGATCTCTGATCTGGAGACTATGTAATGCCTGCCCCTCAAACGGTAGTTGCCTTCGCCGAACCCTGGCGCCGTTCCCTCGTCGGCCGTAGCCCTGCCATGGAGCGGCTCGCCGAAAAGATCCGCCTCATCGGCCCGAAACGCGCCACCGTACTCATCACCGGCGAAACCGGCACCGGCAAGGAGGCCGCCGCCCGAGCCATCCACGCCGCCAGCCCCCGCGCCCACCTGCCCATGGTCGCGGTGAACTGTACCGCCCTGCCGGAACCCCTGCTCGAAGCCGAGTTGTTCGGACACGTCCGCGGAGCCTTCACCGGAGCCGTTCAATCCCGCACCGGCCGTTTCGAACAGGCCAACCACAGCACCCTCTTCCTCGACGAAATCGGCGACATGCCGATGGACACGCAGGCCAAGCTGCTGCGCGTGCTCCAGGAACGCGAGTTCCAGCGCATCGGCTCCTCGGAAACCATTCATATCGACGCGCGCGTGGTCGCCGCTACCAACGCCAACCTGCCGCAGCGCATCGCCGCCGGCCGCTTCCGCGAGGACCTCTATTACCGCCTCAACGTCGTGCCTCTGCCGCTGCCCCCGCTCCGCGAGCGCCTCGAAGACGTCCCCGCCCTGGCCGGGCACTTCGCCGAAAAGATCTGCCTCCAGGAAGGCATCCCGGTGCGCCGCATCGCCTCCGAAACCATCGAGATGCTTCGCGGCTATTCATGGCCGGGCAATGTCCGCCAGTTGGAGAATGCCATCGAGCACGCCATCGCCCTCAGCGGCGACCGTATGGCGCTGTTCCCCTCCGATTTCCACCTGCCGCTGGACTTGTCCCGCCGCGCCGCGGGAGATTGGGATTCCCCGCACAGCGTCGCTCTCCCCGACGAAGGGCTCGACTTCGAGGCCACCATCGGACAGATCGAGCTGCACATCCTCGAGCAGGCCCTGCGCCGCACGGGCGGCAACAAGAGCCAGGCCGCGGAAATCCTCCGCCTCAAACGCACGACGCTCACCGCCAAACTGCGCAGCCTCTATAAACTCGCGCAGGACTATCCTCAATCGCCGCTCAGCGCTTGAGGGGCTCCTCCACCCATGGCGGCGTTGCCTCGATCAAACGCCCCAGCTCGGGCTCCACCTCGTCCATGCGCTGCTTCATCTCCCAGGCCACCTGGCGATAGCTGAAGTGGCCCTTGACGCCGCTGCGCAGCCGGGAGATGTACTCCACCTCGGCGAAGTCCATCTTGAACAGGAAGCGCGAGAGCGCTCCGAACGGCAACAGGTAATGCGCCCCCGGGGCCGGGAGTTGACCCATCGCCGCGAAGGCGGCTTGCATGGCTTCGTGATACACAGCGCCGGTCCCGGCCGCGTCCACGGCCGCCGGCGTGTCGTAGCCGAGCCCGCCCGAGTAGGGCTGGCGGAACTGCTGGCAGCGGCGGTGGCGGTGCAGGTCGCGGTACGCTCCGATGTCCATCACGATGTCGAACACATACGGCGCTGAGCGGAACTCGCGCAGCAGTTCATCGCGGCGGGTGCGGGATCCGAGAGCCGTGCCGATCACCTCCATGCGGCGCGAAACCGGCCATCCGCCCACCACCTCCTGCAACTCGCGATACGGACGTTCGCTCACGGGATAGAGCAGCGTGGCGGCGATCTCGGTGACGTTGTCGCGCGGCAGCAGCAGATCGACCCGCGGCGGTTTGCCGCCGCAAGGCGGAGGCAGGTTCTCCTGGGCGTAGCGCTCGAGATCGGCGCGCGCCCGCGCGCGGTGCTCCTCCGCTTCGACATGCCGCGCAAGCGTCGGAGCCGTGGCCTCGGCCGCTGTACTCGCCTCCCACTGGCACGCTGCCGGCTGCGCGCACGCCCCGGCAATCTCATCGCCGAGTGAGCGCACTTCCTCATACTCGGATGCTTTCAGACGGCGGATCTGCTTCTCCAGGGTTCGGATGCTCACCACCTGGCCGGCGTTGGTGGGAACTCCAAAGAAGAGGAGATAGCGCGCCACGTCGAACGCCCGCGCCGCAAGGTTGCGCTGGTAGGCGTCCGGCTTCATCCCGGCCGGGCGCGGCAACTGTGTGGTGAGATGCTCGAATACCGCCGCATGCGCCTTCTGATAGGCCTCGATCAATCGCTTCCCCGCCGCCTCGTAGTGGGCGGCTTGCGCGGCGTCGAATTCGGGCGGCGTAATGAAGCCGGCCTTGGAGAAATCCTGGTAGCGCGTCGATTTTGCCTGCCCGTCCCACAATTGCTCGTCTTCAATCTCCGTGGCGGCCAGTTCCGACACGCCTTCAAAGCACACCGCCAGGTGGCCGAGGTCGGCGATCGAGGCGTGGCCGTACTGGAAGTAGAAGCTCTCGAGGAACTTCTGCGAATCGTGCGTCCGCACCCACTCGATGGACTGCATGATGGAGTCGGCGGAACGGCTGTAGCGCGCGAGCGCGTAAGCCGACTTCTCCGGCGGCATCGGCGGCAACATAACGACGCGTTTTTGTTTGGGCGGCAAGCCGCTACAATAGCAGATTGCGCATCCGGATTAAGAAGCTGCGCCCCGAAGCGTCCCTGCCCGCTTATGCCCACGGGCCGGACGAGGACGCGGGGCTCGATTTGAAGGCCGCGGCCGATGTGCTGCTGCCCCCGGGCGAGACGAGGCTTGTCCCCACCGCCCTCGCGCTCGAAATCCCGCCGGGATATGAAGCGCAGATACGGCCGCGCAGCGGTCTCGCCCTCAAGCATCTCATCACCATGCCGAATGCTCCGGCCACGATCGACCCCGGCTACCGCGGCGAAGTGCAGGTGATCCTGCTCAACCTCGGGCGCGAACCCTACCAGGTGCATGCGGGCGACCGCATCGCGCAGATGGTGATCGCGCGCTACGAGCGCATCGAGTGGGAAGAGAGCGAACTCGGCGGCTCGCGCCGCGGCTCGGGCGGTTTCGGCTCCTCCGGCCGGTAGCGCGCCCGGGGCTCGGCTATCATAGAAATTCCGCCTTACGAATGAAGACCAAGAAGCCCGCCAAGCCATCCAAAGACGTCGTGCGCTACCAGGATGCCGGAGTCAGTATTGACGAAGCCGGCCGCGCCGTTGGCTACATCCGCTCGCTCGCCAAGCGCACGTTCAACAAATCGGTGCTCACCTCCATCGGCAGCTTTGGGGGCGGCTTCCACCTGAAGGGCTGGAAGAATCCGGTTCTCGTCAGCTCCATCGATGGGGTAGGCACGAAGCTCAAGGTGGCGTTCCTCGCCGGCAGGCACGACACTGTCGGGCAGTGCCTGGTGAACCACTGCGTCAATGACATTGCGGTGCAGGGAGCCACTCCGCTCTTCTTTCTCGACTACTTCGGCGTGGGCAGGCTACAGGCGGAAGTCGCCCGCGATGTCATCAGCGGCATGGCCAAGGCGTGCGAGGAAAACGAGTGCGCGCTGATTGGAGGCGAAACGGCCGAGATGCCGGGCCTCTATTCCGAAGGCGAATATGACGTGGCCGGATGCATTGTCGGCGCCGTCGAGCGCAAAGCGCTGCTGACCGGAGCGGGTATGAAGCCCGGCGATGTGTTGCTGGGGCTCCCCTCGACGGGGCTTCACACGAACGGCTACTCGCTGGCGCGCAAACTGCTATTCGATATCGCGGGCTACACGATCCACACGCAGGTTGCCGAACTCGGATGCACGGTGGGGGAGGAACTGCTGAAAATCCACCGCAGCTACCGCAAGCCGATCCACGCCTTGCATCGCAAAGGACTGCTGCGAGCGGCCGCCCACATCACCGGCGGCGGGATTACAGACAACCTCCCCCGCGTGCTTCCGAAAGGCCTCGCCGCGGAGGTCTATCCAGGGTCCTGGCCGGAACCGCCGGTCTTTCCTCTGCTCAAGTCCCTCGGTAACATTCCCGATGACGACTACCGCCGCACCTTCAATACGGGCATCGGGATGATCCTCGTCGCCGGTCCGCGCCAGGCAGCGGAAGCGGAAAAGATCCTGCGCCGCCTCGAGGAGCCGCATTTTCCGGTTGGCCAGATCATCGCCACCTCGTCGCGCCCGCGGGTGATCTACCGATGAACCGCCGCCTCGGCATTCTTCTATCGGGGCGCGGCTCGAACTTTCAGGCGATTGCCGATAGCATTGACGCCGGACGGTTGAACGCCGCAATTGGCTGCGTGATCTCCAACCGCCCGGAAGCTCCCGGGCTTGCCATTGCGCAGCAACGGAAGCTCCATGCCGTCTCGATTCCCTCGCGCGGGCTGGACCGCGAATCGTATGACCGTCTGCTGCTCGAGGAGTTGCGCAAGCATGACATCGGCCTCGTGTGCCTGGCCGGATACATGCGGCTGCTGAGTTCCGCCTTCATCCGCGCCTATCCGCTGCGCATCCTCAATATTCACCCATCGCTCCTCCCGGCTTTTCCCGGCCTCGACGCGCAGCACCAGGCGCTGGTTCACGGCGTCAAGTTCACGGGCTGCACGGTCCATTTCGTCGACGAGGACCTGGATTCGGGTCCCATCATCCAGCAGGCCGTAGTGCCCGTCGAGGACGACGATACGGTGGAGACGCTCTCGGCGCGTGTTCTCAAGGAAGAACATCGCATCTACAGCGAGGCTATCGGCACGGTGCTGGAAGGCCGCTACCGGATTGAAGGGCGGCGCGTGCTCAATAATCGAGCTAGAATGACGAAGATTTGAAGCTGTTCTTCCGATTTCGCTCGTTTCGCACGAAGCTGCAAACGGCTTTCGTGCTGCTCGGCTTGGGCGCCGTTGCGGTTACGAACTGGCAGGCCTCTTCGATTGCGGCTTCTGCACTTCAGCGGGCCACACTGGACCGGTTGACCGCCCTTCGCCAGACTCGCGCGAACCAGATCGAGCATTACTTTCAAGACCTCGAGGAGGATGTAGCAGCGCTCTCGATGGACGAGTCGACCATCAGCGCGATCGAGGGGTTTCGCCAGGCTTGGGCGGAGCTTCCCGGTCTCGAACCGGGTAGTCCGGCCGGGAGGGCTCTGCGCAAGTTGTATGAACGGGAGCTCCCACAGCCTCTCGCGCGGGGCTGGTATCCTGCCGACCCACGCGCCCAAACACTTCAGTCGATTTTCCTGGCAGCGAATCCGCATCCCGCCGGAGAGCGGGACCTGCTGCGCGAGGTCAAGGCCGGGCGTTATGGAGCCGTACACAGCCGGTTCCACAGCACGTTCCGCCATTACCGGAGCGCGTTCGGGTTCCACGATATCCTGCTCATCCTCGCGCCGGAGGGGCGCGTTGTGTATACCGTGCGCAAGGAAATCGATCTGGGGACGAACCTCGGTAGGGAGCCCATGCGAAATGCCGGGCTTGCGAGGGCCTATCGGCGCGCTTTGGGGCACAACTCCTCGCAGGCGGTGCTCGAGGACTACGCTCCCTACGCGCCATCGGGACTTGTGCCCGCGGCGTTTGCGGCCACCCCCATAAGCCGGGCGGGAGCCGTCATTGGGGTGCTGGCGATTCAGGTGAGCATCGACGAGGTGAACAAAGTGATGACCGGCGACCGCGGGTGGCGCGCGGAGGGACTCGGGGAGACGGGCCAAGCCTACATCATCGGTTCCGATGGGCTGCTGCGGAGCGACTTGCGGCAGCAAATCGAGAATCCGGCCGCGTTCTATTCGCAACTCGAGAAGGCGCGGATTTCCCCCGCCATCGTGGAACGGATCCGGGCGACCGGGACAGCGGTGCTGACACTCCCGATGACCCCGGAGTTGCGCAGTGTTCCTTTACTGCGCTCGAGGGCTTCGCTTCATCTCAACGAGTTGCAATGGACCATCGTGGCGGAGATCGAGAGCGCCGAGGCGTTGGCGCCCATTGCGGACCTGCGGCGCCGCACCATGACAACCGGGATTCTGGTGTCCGTGGTGTTCTTTGTGGCCGCGGGCGTGCTGGCGGCTGCCGTCACGAAGCCGGTGCTGGAACTGGCAGGGTGGGTCCGGCGGCTCGGCGCGGGTGAGCTGGGAGCCCGTCTGCCCGAGGGATCAGCGGATGAGATCGGGCAACTGAGAGACGCCTTCAACCGCATGAGCAAAGACCTCCAGGCAACGACGGTTTCGAAGAAAGAGCTCGAGGTTCTGGCGGGACGGCTGATCTCCGCGCAGGAGGACGAGCGCATGCGTATCGCTCGCGAACTCCACGATGACCTGACACAGCGTCTGGCTGCGCTGGCGATCGAGGCGGGGCGGCTGGAACGCCTTCCCGGAGCAGCCGTCGAAAGCCGCGCGGGACTCGATGCGTTGAAGCAGGAGATTGGGAAGCTGGCCACGGAGGTGCATGGTCTGGCGCGGCGCTTGCATCCGGCGCTGCTCGATGACCTGGGTCTGGCAGCGGCAGTCGAGGCGGAGTGCCGGGCTTTTGTGGAACGGGGCGGACCGGTGGTGGAGACGGAAATTAGCGCGGTGCCGCCCATCCCCAAGGACGCGCAGCTTGCCGTCTATCGCATCGTGCAGGAGGCGCTGCGCAATGTGCAGCGGCATTCTCACGCGACGGAGGTCAGGCTGAGCCTGACAGCGAGCGGCTCCGAGGTAACGCTCCGGATTCAGGACAATGGCGCAGGCTTTGACCGCGGCGGGACGGGCTGGCGTCCGGGGCTTGGGCTTGCGAGCATGGAAGAGAGGGCGCGTTTGCTGGAAGGCGCTTTCCAGGTACGCTCGAAGCCGGGCGAAGGCACTTTCATCGAAGTAACACTCCCGAATGGGTTCGACAGATGAAAAAGCCGAGAATTCTCCTCGCTGACGATCACAAAATCATGCTGGAAGGGCTGCGCGGCCTGCTGTCGGACGAGTTCGAGCTGGTGGGAACGGTCTCGGACGGGCGGGAGATGATCGAGGCATGCCGCCGCCTTCACCCGGACGTGGTGGTGGCCGATGTTTCGATGCCGCTGCTCAATGGGATCGACGCGGCGCGCATCTTGCGGGATGATGGGAGCAGGAGCAGGATCGTGTTTCTCACGATGCACCCGGACTTGAGCTACGCGACGCGCGCGCTCGAGGCAGGGGCGGCGGGCTATGTGCTCAAACACGCGGCTTCGGATGAACTGGTGGCGGCGATCCATGAGGCGCTGGCCGGGAGAACGTATCTCTCACCGGGGCTGCAAACGCCTGCCATGTTGGAACTGCTTGCCAGCGGCAAACCGCAGACTCGAGAGACGCTCCGCCTTACGGCTCGTCAGATTGAAGTCCTGCAATTGCTCGCTGAAGGGCGGTCCGCGAAAGAGATCGGGGCGATTCTGAACATCTCCGCGCGGACAGTGGAGTTTCACAAATACAAGATGATGGACGATCTGGGCGTGCATTCCTCAGCCGAGCTGGTGCAATATGCGATACGGCATGGGCTGGTGTCGGTATGAACCGGTGGAATGGGAGCAGAAGCCATGTGGAAACCAAACCTTCTTTTCGTTTCCAAGGCCGCTGTAGCGCTGGCACTCATGGCGTCCTCAGTGACCGCGAAGCCTCGAATCGAGGCGGCGAAACTTGAAACGCTGGCCATGGAGGCCCGTACGCCCGAGCAGCATGCGGCTGTCTCCCGGCAGTTCCGTCTTCGGGCGGAGGCGCTGGAGGCCGAGGCCGCCGGGCATGAGGCCAACGTGAAGAGGCTTACGAAGTCGGCGGGAGCAATGGTGCGGAAATGGCCCGGCATGGCGACGAAACCGCTCGAAGCGGAGCGGGAGAAAGCCAAGGAAGCGCGCCTCGCAGCCAGGGAGAGCCGGAAGTTGGCGGAGAAACACCTCCGGCTCAGCGTGGAGGCGCTCGGCGAAAGGAAGTAGCGGCCCGGAGCCCCTCTCTTGTGGAAGACTATAAGGAGGGGCAGAACATGATCCAAATGAAACCACTTTCCGCTCTTGCTCTTTCCCTTTTTCTCGCCGCCTCCTTGAGCGCGCGGAGCAACCAGTCATCCACGTCCGGAACCAAGATCCGGAAAGGCGCCACGGACATCGGCTCGGGCGTCAAGGAAGGCGTGACAGGGGTCGCGGGGAGGGTAGCGGGAGGAGCCAAACATGCCGCCACGAAAGTAAAGGATGGCTCAGTGAACGCCGCCGACAAGACCGGTGACGCGACGAAGGATGCGGCGGCGAAAGTGAAGGGCGGCGCTGTGAACGCTGCCGGCAAGACCGGCGACGCGACGAAGGATGCAGCGGCGAAAGTGAAGGGCGGCGCCGTGAACGCTGCCGGCAAGACCGGCGACGCGACGAAGGACGCGGCGGCGAAGGTGAAGGGCGGCGCCGTGAACGCCGCCGGCAAGACTGGCGATGCGACGAAGGATGCGGCGGCGAAAATGAAAGACGGCGCCGTGAATGCCGCCGGCAAGACCGGCGATGCGACGAAGGACGCGGCGGCGAAGATGAAAGACGGCGCCGTGAACGCTGCCGGCAAGACCGGCGACGCGACGAAGGACGCGGCGGCGAAGGTGAAGGGCGGCGCCGTGAACGCTGCCGGCAAGGCAGGCGATGCCACGGCGGACACAGCCGGTAAGGTGAAAGACGGCACAGCCACTGCGGCGGGCAAGGTGGCGGATACCACCAGGGAAGGGACGCACCGTGTCGTCAAGAGCTCCAAGGCAGTTGGGAGGGGCGTCAGGGAAGGCGCCAAGGAGCTTACCCGTAAGAACTGACGAGCGGTTTCTGCGGATCCTCGATTCCGCGCAGGAAGAGGCGCAACGTCGCGCCGGGGAGCATCTGCACTGCCGCGCGGGCTGCTTCGGATGCTGCATCGGACCGTTTCCAATTACGCTGCTCGATGCGGCGCGGTTACGGGAAGGGCTGCGGCTGATGGAGCCGGAGAAGGCTGCGGCCATACGGAGGCGGGCTGCGGAGTCGGTTGCCGTGCTTCGGGGGCTCGACTATCCGGGCGACAAATCAAGCGGTCTGCTCGAGGAGAGCATCGCGGGGGAAGTTCTCTTCCAACCGCAGTTTCAATCACTCCCTTGTCCCGCGCTCGATCTCGAATCGGGGCAGTGCGAGCTTTACACGCATCGTCCGGCGGCCTGCCGCACGTATGGTCCTGCGATCCGTCTTGATGGCGAAGATCTGCCCCATTGCCCGCTCAACTATACGGACACTACGGCGGAGCAGATTGAAGAGTTCCGCGTGGATATCGACACGCGGGAGAGCGGACAGGCCGCGCTCAACGAATTTATCGAGGGCGGCGGCAAGCCGGGGCAGACGGTGGTCGCCTTCGCTCTCGCCTGCTGGAAAGGTTGAAGCTAATTTACTTACTCGCCGCGCAGCGCGATCAATGGACTCACAGTCGCTGCTCTGCGGGCCGGGACATAGCAGGCTGCCAGCCCCAACAGAGCCAAGAAAACGGACACGCTCGCGAAAACAACCGGATCGGTGGCGGTAACGCCATATAACTGGCTCCTGATCAGCCGGGTCAATGCGATGCCAGCCATAGCCCCAAGCGCGATGCCGGAACACGCCAGGATGAAGCCTTTGAGCACGACCATACGGACGACCGCCTGCGAACTCGCACCGAGGGCCACGCGAATTCCGATCTCTCGTGTGCGCTGAGTAACCGTGTAAGACATCACGCCATAAACCGATTCAGCCGCATCTTAAAGCCGCCATCGGGAAAACTGCGCGGGTCCTCTTCCGCGAATGCGGCAAGAATCGAGTGCAGATCGGCCGATGCGGTTTCCAGGGTGACGCCTGGTTTGAGCCGCGCGTGGACGAGCACGCGTGTTTGGGGCTTGGCCTCCGAAGGCAGCGGAAGCCAGATAGCAGGCTGGCTGGGATTCGTGTAGAGCGTAAACCTTTCCGGCATCACTCCGATGACAATGTGGTTGGCTCCATTCACGCGAATTTCGCGGCCAAGCACCCGCGGGTCTCCGCCGAAACGCCGCTGCCACAACAAGTGGCTCAAGATGACCACCTGCCTCGGAGCGGAGCCCGATCCATAGTCATCGGGGAGGAACGTCCGTCCGAGCAGCGGTGTCACACCGAGAAAATCGAATGCGTTGCTGCTAAACAACTTCCCGCCAACGAATTCAGGATCGCCACCAGCTTCCGTGAGCCGGAGGCTTTCAAATCCCATGGCGAAGGCATCCTCGAGTGTCCGGCTGCGCTGCCGGACGGCCCGGAACTCGGGCAGGGACAACATCCCGCGACCCTGACCCTTTTTAACCGGCGCGATACCGACGCTCACCATGCGGTCATAGTCCTTGTAGGGAAACGGGTCGAAGAGGACCGCGTGGACAACGCTGAAGATGGAAGTGACAGCGGCGATACCGAGGGCCATCGACAGGATGGCCAGCAAGGAAGCGCCGGCGTCTTTGATGAGCATCCGGCAACCGAATCGGATATCGCGGAACATATTTCTCATTGCCGGAGTATACGATGGTCTCTCAGAAATCAAAAGAACAGCTTCAGCCCGAACTGAATAATGCGCATCGGGTTGCGAAGGCCGCGCACCTCGCCGACACGCGGGGCGTCGGGAGTGATCGAATTGATGCTGATAAAACCGATGTTGGTCGGGTCGCCAAAATACGGTGTGTTGAAGGCATTGAAGAATTCGGAGCGGAACTGTAGTTTCACTCGTTCGATGACCTCGAAGTTCTTGAACAGGGAGAAGTCGAGGTTGTGCTGGGGCAGGTCGCGGATGATGCCCACTCCCGAGTTTCCGAAGTGGCAGAGATCCGGGCGGCTGGGGATGTTGCAGGTGACGCGCTGGAAGGCGTTGGGGTCGAACATCAACTGGCGGTTGCGGGTATCGAGGCGTCCGTCGCTGATGCGATCGGGGCGGGCGGCGCTGCCGGTGTTGAGGTCGTTGCCCAGGCTGGGGGTGAACGGGAATCCGGATCGTAGGGAAACGATGCCGTTGCTTTGCCACCCGCCAACGAAGTACTTGAGCGGGCCTCGCAAGCCGGCGCCGGGCAGTTCCCAGACGTAGTGCGCAGCGAAGACATGCGTCTGATCGAAGCGGAAGAGGCCGCGGGAGCCGGCGCGGTTGCGGGGGTCCTGAAGAAATGCGCCTTCGTTTCCGCCTGCTTCGCCGTCGCCGTGCGCCTTGCTGTAGGTATAGGCAGCGCCGAGTGAAAGTCCTTTGGCGAAGCGTTTGTCGACTTTGGTTTGGAGCGCGTGGTAAAAGGAGTTGCCGTAGCTGTCGAGGTAGCGGATGGTGCTCACCGTCTGGATGCCATTGGCCGGCAGCGCGGGATCATAGAAGGATTGGAAAGGGCGGCGGGATTGGACGTCGGTGTTGGTGGAGGGGAGGGCGTCGTTGAAGTTGCCGATGCTGTTGCCGGTGTGCGTGCCCTTGTTGCTGACGTAGCCGATAGTCCAGACGATGCTCTTGGGGAGTTCGCGCTGGATGTCGAAGTTCCATTTCCAGACGTCGCCATCCTTGGTGTCCGGCTTGATGTGCAGTACGGCCACAGGGCGCGAGACGGCCGTGCCGCCGGAAGCGGTCAGGAAGGGATCGTTCAAGGTGAGGATCGGGGCGCCGGGGCGGTACTTGCGCGTGGGGATGCTCACGCCGTTGACGGTGACGTTTTGCGCCGTGTCAGTAATAGAGGTGTAGAGGAGGCTTCCCGACTTGGGCGGCATGAGGGCGAGGATGGACCAGGTGTTGAGGTGCTGAACGTTGTCGAACCAACCGGCTCCCGCGCGGATGACCCATTTCACAGCGGGGCGGAAGGCGAAGCCGATGCGAGGCATGAAGAAACCCGGCCGCTGTGTCCATAGCTTCACCGCGCCTCTCTCATCGACGGTGCTCGGATAGATGACAGGGATGGTGGCTCCGCCCACCTGGTAGCCGGCTCCGCGGCCGGCGTCCTTTTCGCCAACGAAGTCAAAGGTGCGCCAGAGTCCCTCGGCGTCGGAAGGTACGCCGACGTAGTCCCAGCGGAAGCCGAGGTTCAAAGTGAGACGCTTGGTGACCTTCCAATCGTCATTGATATAGGCTCCGGCGCGGGTGGCGCGGGTAAAGGTCTGCGACTCGCCTTCGGGGGTTTGGGTGGTGTTGGGGAGGCCCATGAGGAATGATGCGAAATTGAGGCCGGTCTCGTTGCCGCTGAAAGTGATCGAGCCCTGCCAGAGGTTCCCGCCTGCTCTCTGCATGGAGATGCGGTAAACCTCGGCGCCCATTTTGATGGTGTGGGTGTTCCTGATGTAGGAGAGGTGATCGCCCATTTGATAGGTGGCCATGCGGTCGAGTCCGCTTCCGTTGATGCGCTCGCCGATGGTGAAGCCTAACAGGGGAACGCCCTGCTCGCGCGGGGTCAGTTTGCGGTTGCCATCGTTGGGCTGGCGAAATTGCCCGATGCCGAGAGAGTCGATATCGAAGTCGCCCTGGTTGTGGAGCGTAGTGAGGTTATCGTTGGAGATGTTGAAGCCGAAGCGCGCCTCATTGATCAGCCTTTGATTGAAGGTGTGGACCCATTGCGTGGCGAGGTTCGCCACATGGGATGGCGTGTAGACGGGGAAGTTAGGGTTGATGTAGTTGTTGTCGGTACGCGACCAGTCGATGGCGATGCGGCCGAACACGCGGTCGCGTTCGTTGAAATAATGATCGACGCGGCCGAAGTACTGGTTGGCGCTGATGGGCTGATCGATGGCCTTGCGGACGGTGAAGTCGAGCGGGTCCAACTGGGAGAAGTCCGCGCGGGGGAGGAATTTGCCGATGACATTCTTCGCTCCGGCGTGAATGCGCGTTTGCGGGAGGATGTTGCCGGGGAAGGGCACGCCGGTGTAGGGGTCGTAGATCACAATAGGGTTGCGGAAGGGGCGGCCTGTGGCCGGGTTTGTGGGAAGATTGAGGAGTTGCGTGAAGATGCCGTTGCGGAACTGGTCCTGGGGGAACCAGGCGGTCTGGACGTTGCCGAGCACATCGCGGCGGGATTCCCAGTTGAAGGCCCAGAAGGTGCGGTTCCTGATGAGGGGGCCGCTGACGACAAGCCCGAACTGATTGCGCCGGAGTTTGTCCTTCTTGTTGCGCGTGGCGCCGGGAGCGATTCCGAAGTTGAGGAAGTAGTTTTCGGCGTCGAGTTTGTCGTTGCGGAGAAACTCGAACAAGGTGCCGTGGAGGCTGTTCGTTCCGCTCTTCATCGTCATGTTGACGACGGCTCCACCGCCGAAACCGTACTCGGCGGAATAGGCGTTGGTCTGGATTTTGAACTCCTCGAGGGCTTCGACGGAGGGCACGAAGTTGGTGATGTGGATGCGCGGGTCCTTGGCGTCCACGCCATCGAGGCTCACCACCTGGAAGGTTTCGCGCACGCCATTGGCGCTGACGGAGAAGCCTTGGCCGGGGATGGGGAACCCGCCAAGGCCGTCGCCGCGGCCGGTGCGTTCGCCGAACTGGACTCCGGGGACCAGCGTGGCGAGGCTGACGACGTTGCGGCCGTTGAGCGGCAACTCGATGATGCGCTTGTTTTCGATGACGCCGCCGACATTGGAGTTTTCCGTGTTGAGGAGAGCCGCGGTGGCGGAGACTTCGACGGTCTCGGTCAATTGTCCGACTTGCAATTGGAAGTCCTGGCGCACCTGTGCGGCGGTTTCGACGCGGAGGTTGCGCACTTCTCCGGTCTTGAAGCCGGAGAGTTCCACTTTGACGTCGTAGTTGCCGACGGGAATCAGGGGGAAGGCATAGGCGCCTGCCGTATTAGTGGACACGGTGCTGGTGACCCCGGTGGCGACATTGGTGGCGGTGACTTTGGCCCCCTCGATGACAGCACCGGTCGAATCGGAGACGACGCCTTCGATAGTCTGCGTGGACGATTGTGCCAGAAGCACGGAAACGGTTGCGAAGAGAGCGAACACCGACCTCATAGGATTTCCTCCCGAGGGTTGTCGCGAGCCTAATTGTGAAGAGGGCAACTGGTGCGCAGAGAATCGACCACTCTACCCCCCGTTGTAAGCAGAGTTGAAAACCCGGATTTTCAGAACGTTAATGGAGGAATTGGAGGAAGTCAAGGGGAGATGCAGGAGGGGCGTAATATCGTTAAGCGATAGTCATGACGGCGGCGAAAAAAGGGCGGCGCCGTAGCGCCGCCCTGAGGCAAGATCGAATGTGCTTCTAAAAGAGGAACTTCAAACCGAACTGCATGCGGCGCATGGGGGTGCGCAGGCTACGGATTTCGCCGTTGCGGCTCCCATCAGGAATGATCACGTTGGCATTCGAGAAGCTGATGCCGCCCGGGTTGTTGAACCAGGGAGAATTGGTCGCATTGAAGGCTTCCCAGCGGAACTGCAGTTTGGACCGCTCGCCGATAGGGAAGTTCTTGTACATCGAGAAGTCGATGCGCCGTTCGCCAGGGCCGCGCAGGCTGTTGTAGCCGTTGCTGCCGAGGTGGCAGAGATCGGGGCGGGAGTTGATCTGGCAGGTGACCCGCTGGAACGCCTGCGGGTTGTACCACAGCCTGCGCGTGGGGTTGTCGAGTTTGGGATCGCTGATGACGTCGGGGCGGACGGCTCCGTTGGGGAGCGCCAGGTCGGCGCCGCTCTGGCCGATGTTGAGCGGGAATCCGGAGGCGAGGCTCAGGATGCCGTTCAACTGCCAGCCGCCGATGACCCATCGTACGGGGCTCTTGATGTGCCGGCCCGGCAATTCGTACACCCAGTTCGCGACCAGGCGCTGCGTCTGGTCGAAACCTAACAAACCACGAGAGCCGCGGCGGTCGCGAGGATTCTGGAAAGACGCGCCTTCCTGTCCCCCGTTTTCGCCATCGCCGTTCGTTTTGCTGTAGGTGTAGGAAATGCCGAAGGTCAGGCCGCGGCTGAAGCGTTTGTCCAACTTCGCCTGAAGGGCGTGATAGAAATCTTCGCCGTAGGAATCGATGTAGCGGATACGGCCGGTGGCTTGAACCCCGAGGCCGGGGGTAGCGGGGTCATAGAATTCGGGATACGGCCTGTTGGCCTGGAAAAAGGTCTGCGCGGGCTGGAGCGGGTCGTTCCAGTTGATGACGCTGTTGCCGACGTTGGCGCCCTTACTTCCGACGTAGCCGATGGTGAGGGCCATGTTGCTCGGCAGTTCGCGCTGAATGTCGAAGCTCCACTTCCAGACCTGGCCGTCCTTGTAGTCGGGCGGAACATAGAGAACGTCAACCGGGCGGATGGTACGCCTGCCGCCGCCGGAGGTAAGGAAGGGGTCCGAGAGAGTGAGAACATTCGACCCCGGCACGTAGGTCTGGGTCGAGATGTTGTAGGTGTTGCCGTTGGAGCCGGCCACGGGTATGGTCTGGGCGACATGCATCGAGGTCTGG
Source organism: Bryobacterales bacterium (assembly GCA_020847975.1). Taxonomy (GTDB): domain Bacteria; phylum Acidobacteriota; class Terriglobia; order Bryobacterales; family Bryobacteraceae; genus CADEFT01. Next base: position 22,900 of record JADLBD010000219.1, read on the forward strand.
TAGACCTGGCTGCCGGCCTTGGGAGGCATGAGGTTGAAGATGGTGTAGGTGTTCTGGTGTTGGAGGGCGTCGAACCAGCCCGCGCCGGTACGGATGACCCACTTGTCGGTGGGCCGGAAGGCAATTCCGATGCGCGGCATGATGAAACGGAACTTCTGCTGCTCCATCAGTTTGACGGCCCCGGTGGAGTCGACGGCTCCGGGGAAGACGCTGGGGATGATGGTTCCGTCGCCCTTTTTGTAACCGGCGCCGCGTCCGATGCTGGTTCCGAGGCCGGGGATATCGAAGGTCCGCTGGAGGCCATGGGAGTCGACGGGCCAGCCGTTGTAATCCCAACGCAGACCGAGGTTTACCGTGAGGCGGGAACTCACCTTCCAGTCGTCGTTGATATAGGCTCCGGCGCGGTGAGCGCTGGGGAATGTGAGGGGAAGGCCTTCGGGAGTTTGCGTGCTTTTCGGACGGCCGAGGAGGAAGGAAGCGAAGGAATAGCCGGCCTGCGCGCCACTGAATCCGAGGAGGCCTTCCTCGAGGTTCGCTGCGCCGCGCTCGATGTAGAGACCGTAGTATTCCGCGCCCATTTTCAGGTTGTGCTTGCCCTTGAAGTAGGAAACGTGGTCGCCGAACTGCCAGGTGCGCATGTTGTCATAGCCGTTGCCGTTGGTCAGTTCCTGAAGCGTGAACGGAAGTCCGGTGAACTGGGGGATGCCATGTTCACGCGCGGTCAGCTTGCGGCTGCCGTCGGAGGGGATGCGGAACAGGCCTACTCCCAACTTGTCCATGTCGAAGCTGGTGTTGTCCGTACGCGGGTTCGAGGTGAGGTCGTCAGAGATGTTGAACCCGAAGCGCGCTTCGTTGATCATGTTCGGGCTGAAGGTGTGAATCCACTGGGTGGCGAGGTTGGTCACCTTGGAGTCCACAAAGACCGGCAGGTTCGGGTTGATGTTGCTGCGGGTCAAGCCGGAGCGATCCCAGGCGAGGCGGGCGAAGACACGGTCGGAGGAGGAGAAGTTGTGATCGACGCGGGCGAAGTAGGTGTTCACGTCCGTCGGCGTCGGGACGGCCGCCCGCGCGGTGAAGTCCAGTGGATCCTGCTGCACAAACTGTGCCTTGGGGATGTAGAGATTCAGCACGTTGAGGGCGCCGGGGAAAAGTCGGGACTTGGGAATGACATTGTTGGGGAAGACCTGGCCGGTGTCCGGGTCCCAGATGATGGTGGGGTTCACAAAGCGGCCATTTGCCTCGTAGCCCTTTTGCAGAAGGCTGAAGTCTCCCTCGCGGAAGGGGTCAATGGGCCAATTCGATGTCTGCACGACGCCTTCGCGAGTCCGGCGCGATTCCCAGTTGAAGGCCCAGAAGGTTTTGTTCTTGCCGTTGTAGAGCTTGGGGATCATCACTGGTCCGCTGAGGACGAGCCCGAACTGGTTCTGGCGGAGGGTGTTCTTCTTCGCGCGCTCCGTGCCAGCCGCGCGTTCGAAATTGAGGAAGTAGTTTTCGGCATCGAACGCATCGTTGCGGAGGAAGTCAAAGAAGGCGCCATGCAACTGGTTGGTGCCTGATTTCATCGTGACCGAGACGACCGCTCCGGAGCCGAAGCCGTACTCGGCGTTGTAGGCATTGGTCTGGATCTTGAACTCTTCGATGGCCTCGATGGAGGGGACGAAGTTCATGATGTGGATGCGGGGGTCCTTGGCGTCCACGCCGTCGAGCGAAGCCACCTGAGAGGTTTCGCGCTGGCCGTTGGCGCTAACCGAGAAGCCCTGACCGGGAATGGGAAATCCACTGGAACCGTCGCCGAGGCCCGTGCGCAAACCGAACTGGACGCCGGGGACGAGGACGGCGAGGTTCTGCATGTTGCGGCCGTTGAGAGGAAGTTCGGTGATGCGGCGGTTCTCGATGACGGCGCCGACGGTGGCGTTTTCAGTCTGGAGTGCGACGCCGCTGGCCACGACTTCAATCGACTCGGTGAGGCTTCCCACGCTGAGCTTGAAATCCTGCCGGACCTGGGCGGCGGTTTCCACGCGAATGTTGCGGACGCTTTCCACCTTGAAGCCGGCGACCTCGCACTTGACGGTGTAATCGCCTACGGGGACGAGGGGGAAGGTGTAGTTGCCGCTATCGTTTGTGGTGGCTGTCTGGGCTACATTCGTAGCCTGGTTGGTTGCAGTGACCCTGGCGCCCGCGATGGCGGCGCCTGTCGTATCGGTGACGATGCCTTGAATGGTCTGTGTGGTGGATTGCCCAAACAGGAGAACTCCAGAGAGCAGGAACGCGGCGGAGAAGGTGACACAAGATCGATAACTCATCTGTTTTAACGCCCCAATGATCTGAGATTTCAAACAGGATTTCAAGAACTGTAGTGGAATGAAACTTGAAAGTCAAGACGAATTGCGGCGCTGTGGTTCCAAGGAGCAGGAAAAGAGGCGAGACATGGAGAACAGGCGGGTACTTCAATATGAAAAACAGCGATTATAATATTGTCAATTGTTCTATAACCGATTAGAAGTTGGGAACTGGCGCGGCGGCGCGGAACGGCTTGAGCGCCAGCGGTTGGACGGGCCATACGCTGCGCGGAGATGCGAATGGCGGCGAAGAGTCTTCCCCCTCGCGCCGCCGAAAGAGGAAAGAGGAGCATAAAAAAGGGGCGGCGCCGGAGCGCCGCCCTCGAGACAAACAGGTAGTATCTGGTTCAGAACAACAGTTTCAAGCCGAACTGCATGCGCCGCATGGGATTGCGGATGCCGCGGATTTCGCCGTCACGGACTCCGTTAGGCGTAATCTGGTTGGCGTTGGAGAAGCTGATGCCGCCCGGGTTGCTGAACCAGGGAGTATTGGTCGCGTTGAACGCTTCCCAGCGGAACTGCAACTTAAACCGCTCGGAGAGCGCGAAGTTCTTGTACATCGAGAAGTCGATGCGCCGTTCGCCGGGGCCGCGGAGGCTGTCGTAGCCGTTGCTGCCAAGATGGCACAGGTCAGGCCGCGAGTTGATCTGGCAAGTGACCCGCTGGAAGGCTTGCGGATTGAACCAGAGTTTCCGCGTCGGATTATCGAGGTTGGGGTCTCCGACTACGTCGGGGCGCACGGAGCCGTTGGGAAGCGCCAGGTCACCCGCGCCCTGCGTAATGGTGAACGGGAAGCCCGAGGCGATGCTGAGGATTCCGTTGAGCTGCCACCCGCCGATGACCCATTTCGCGGGACTCTTGATGTTCTGTCCAGGAAGTTCATACACCCAGTTACCGGACAGGCGGTGGGTTTGGTCGAACGAGAACAAGCCACGCGAACCGCGGCGGTCGCGGGGATTCTGGAACGAAGCGCCTTCCTGTCCGCCGTTTTCGCCGTCTCCGTGGGACTTGCTGTAAGTGTAGGAGATGCCGAAGGTGAGGCCCTTCGAGGCACGCTTGTTCAGCGTCGTCTGCAGGCCGTGATAGAAGGACTCGCCGAAGGAATCGATGTACCGGATGCGTCCTGTCGCCTGAACACCCAGGTTCGGAGTGGCAGGGTCGTAGAACGACGGATAGGGCCGGTTGGATTGGACGAATGTTTGCGTCGGCTGAACCGGGTCGTTCCAGTTGATGACGCTGTTCCCGATGTTGGCGCCCTTGCTGCCGGCATAACCGACGGAGAGCGTCAGGCTGGGGGTCAACTCGCGCTGGATGTCGAAGCTCCACTTCCACACCTGGCCATCTTTGTAGTCCGGCGGCAGGTAGACGACGTCAACCGGGCGAATTGTGCTGCTGCCCCCGCCCTGGGTGAGGAACGGGTCGCTCAGCGTGAGCACGTTCGAACCGGGCACGTACGTCTGGGTCGAGATATTGAAATTCTGGCCGTTGGAGCCGAGGACAGGCACAGTCTGCGCGACACGCATCGAGGTGAGGTAGACCTGGCTGCCGGCCTTCGGGGGCATCAGGTTAAAGATGGTGTAGGTGTTCTGATGCTGGAGGTTGTCGAACCACCCTGCGCCGGTACGGATGACCCATTTGTCCGTGGGGCGGAAGGCGATGCCGACGCGGGGCATGAAGAAGCGGAAACGCTGCTGCGCGGTGAGTTTCAACGCGCCGGCGTCTCCCAGCGCAGCGGGAAACACCGAGGGAATGATTGCGCCGTTGGCCGTCTTGTAGCCGCCGCCACGGCCGATGTCCGCGCCCAGGCCAGGGATGTCAAACGTCCGTTGCAGGCCGTGCGAATCGATGGGCCAGCCGTTGTAGTCGTAGCGCAAACCGAGGTTGACCGTCAGCCGCGAGTTCACTTTCCAGTCGTCGTTGATGTAGGCTCCAGCGCGATTGGCGTGCGGGAAGGTCAGCGGGATACCCTCGGGAGTTTGCGTTGAGTTCGGCCGTCCCAGCAGGAAAGAAGCGAAGGAGTAACCGGCCTGGGCGCCGGAAAAGCCGAGCAATCCTTCTTCCAGGTTGGCGGCGCCACGTTCGATCCAGAGGCCGTAGTATTCCGCGCCCATCTTCAGGTTGTGCTTCCCCTTGAAGATGGAGAAGTGGTCGCCGAACTGGAACGTCTTCATGTTGTCGTAGCCGTTGCCGTTCGTCAGTTCCTGCAAAGTGAAGGGAAGGCCGGTGAACTGCGGGATGCCGTGTTCGCGGGACGTCAGCTTGCGGTTCCCGTCGGAGGGGATGCGGAAGAGGCCGACGCCAAGCGAATCCATGTTGAAGCTGGTGTTATCCGTGCGCGGATTCGAGGTCAAGTCGTTGGTGACGTTGAAACCGAAGCGCGCCTCGTTGATCATCGTCGCGCTGAAGGTGTGAATCCACTGGGTGGCGAGGTTGGTGATCCAGGAATGCCGGAATACGGGCAGGTTGGGGTTGATGTTATTGCTGGTGAGGTTGGAACGGTCCCAGGCCAGGCGGCCGAAGACGCGGTCGCGCTCGCTGAAGTTGTGGTCCACGCGGGCGAAGTAGGTGTTCACGTTGGTGGGCTGCGGAACCGCGGCGCGCGCGGTAAAGTCTGTTGGATCTTCCTGTACGAACTGCGCCTTGGGCACATAAAGGTTCAACACATTCAGCGATCCGGGGAAGAGGCGGGACTTGGGAATGATGTTGTTGGCGAATGGCTGCCCGGTGTCCGGATCCCAGATCAGAGTGGGAGCGACGAACTTTCCGTTGGCGGTGTATCCGTTCTGCAACCTGCTGAAGTCGCCTTCGCGGAAGGGATCAATAGGCCAATTCACGGTGGAGACCACGCCTTCCCGCGTTCGCCGCGCCTCGTAGTTGAATGCCCAGAATGTCTTGTTCTTCCCGTTGTAGAGTTTGGGGATGACCACGGGCCCGCTGAGCACGAAGCCGAACTGATTCTGGCGAAGAGTGTTTTTCTTCAGCCGCGTGGTGCCGGGGGCGAGTTCGAAGTTGAGGAAGTAGTTTTCCGCGTCGAGTTTATCGTTGCGCAGGAAGTCGAAGAAAGCGCCGTGAATGGTGTTGGTTCCGGACTTCATCGTCACGGAAACAACAGCCCCGCCGCCCCATCCGTTTTCGGCGTTGTAAGCGTTGGTTTGAATCTTGAACTCTTCAATCGCCTCGATGGAGGGAACGAAGTCCATGGTATGCACGCGGGGGTCTTTCGCGTCCACGCCATCGAGCGAGGCCACCTGGTTCGTCTCGCGCTGGCCATTGGCAATGACGGCGAAACCCTGGCCGGGAATGGGGAAGCCGCCCGAGCCGTCGCCGGTTCCGGTGCGGATGCCGTATTGGACTCCGGGAACCAGTACCGCGAGGCCCTGCATGTTGCGGCCGTTCAGCGGCAGTTCCACGATGCGGCGGTTTTCGATGACAGCGCCGACGGTGGCGTTCTCTGTCTGAAGGGCTACGCCGGTGGCAACGACTTCAATCGACTCGGTGAGATTTCCGACAGTGAGCTTGAAATCCTGCCTGACCTGGGCAGCGGTCTCCACGCGAATGTTGCGGACGCTTTCCGTCTTGAAGCCGGAGACTTCGCACTTGACGGTGTAATCGCCCACGGGGACGAGCGGGAAAGTGAAGTTTCCGCTCTCGTTTGTTGTGGTTGTCTGGGATACGTTCGTACCCTGGTTGGTGGCGGTGACTTTGGCGCCGGCGATGCTTGCGCCGGTGGTATCGGTCACGATGCCTTGAATCGTTTGTGTCGTCGACTGCCCGAAGAGGCAGACGGCTGACAAGAGAGATAAGACGAGGGTGATGGCCCTGCGATAGTTCATTGTTTAACCCCCACGGAGCTGAGAAATCTTGAGAACAGGATTTTAAGAACTTTAGTTTAATGGTAGCGGAAAGTCAATAGGAGGCACGCTATCGATAACGCAAGCTCATCTTCGGGTTCTTCGCTCCCACAGCTTCGCAGAAAGTGGGGATTCTCTTGTTGAGTCATCAAATCAGCGAGTTAGCGGGTGGAAGGGGCAACTCCGGAGCCAGGCTAGCGACGATGGCAGTCCTATTCTCCGTTCAGAATGCTGGAAGAGGAATGCGATTCCCCTAGGCGCACCCCCGCCTCTTGCCCGCGATGGGATGGGATGGGGCAAAACATGACAGAATGGCGCGTATCTACTGGTATGATGATGGATGCATCCTCACCTGTCCGGCGGGCATCCTAAGAACTTAGATTCCAAACACGAAGGAGACAAACATCGCATGCCGTTCACGTTACCGGCTCTACCCTACGCTCATGACGCTCTGGAACCGTACATCGATAAGCTGACCATGGAGATCCATCACGGCAAGCACCATGGCGCCTACGTCGCGAATCTCAATAAGGCGATCGAGTCCGCGCCGAATCTGGCCGGAAAGACCCTGGAGGAGTTGCTGGCGAACAATGCCGGGGCGGTTCCCGAATCGATCCGAACGGCGGTCCGCAACAATGGGGGAGGCCACTGGAACCACTCGCTATTCTGGACGCTGATGGGGCCGGGCGGCGGGGCTCCGGTGGGGAACTTTGCCGCCGCGGTGAAGAGCGTCTTCGGGAGCTTTGACGCGTTCAAAGAGAAGTTCGCCGCCGCCGGCGCCGGCCGTTTCGGATCGGGCTGGGCCTGGGTGATCAAGGAAGGCTCATCGCTCGCGATCACGTCGACGCCGAACCAGGACACGCCGATCATGGAAGGGAAGGCCGCCGTATTGGGCCTGGACGTGTGGGAGCACGCCTACTACCTGAAGTATCAGAACCGCCGGCCCGAATATATCGCGGCGTGGTGGAACGTGGTCAATTGGAAGGCTGTCGAAGACCGTTTCAATTCCCTCTGATCTTTCCCGCCTTGTTTTGGGTGGGCGGCGCTCGCGGCCGCCCACCTGTCTGACATAGCGTGTCAATGGCTCTACGCCTGGAACGCGGGACCCGCGTACTGTACCGCAGGCCCCTTTTCAGCTAAACACGACGCCCCTAAGGATTGCGGATGAGCAGAGACGCTGCCAAGCGCCGAGCCTTCCAGCAGAAGGGGCGTCGAGAGGAGTCTCGACGCGGCACGCAAGTGCGCGCGCCACGGCAGCCCGGCGCCAATGCGCATTGGAATCACAGGGTTTGTTCAGGGGCGCTACAGAACTGTTTCCGGAGCTTCTTTCCGGCTGGTGAATTTGCACCTTGCGTGGTAAGAATTGGTTGGAGGAAACAGGGTGAATTATAAAGACAAGTGTCTGGGACAACGCGCAATAACGGAGTGGGGACTCTCCTGATCTGGTAGACTCGTTGGACATAGTAGGGTGCTATGCCTTACGTTCCAGGCTGCAGGTACGACCTGTTCATCAGCTACGCGAGCGAGAACGATCGGGACGGCTGGGTGACTCAGTTCGTCGCGGCGATTGGTCAGGAACTCGGGGACCTGCTGGGGCGTCACTTTTCACCAAAAGACTCGATCTTTTTCGACCGGAACAATCTGCAAACCGCGCAATCATTTCCTCAGGAACTGGCGGCGGCAGCGCGCGACAGCGCCATTCTGATTCCGCTGTTATCACCCAGTTACCTGACGTCGTGGTGGTGCGACCGGGAACGAACGGAGTTCTTCGGATCGATGCCGCACCGCGCCGAGGAGGTGGATTGTCTTGCTCCGGTTGTAGTGCGGCCGTTCGAGGAGGCGAGGCTGGACTCGCTCTACCGCAAAGTCCTACGCGTCTCCTTTCTCAGCGCCGATGGACAGACCCCGGTTGCGCCGGGCTCGCCCGAATGGGCCTCGATGTACCGTGAGTTCGCGCGCCAACTCAGGAACGCACTGGAAAAGTTGCGCCGTAAATGCAGGCCGATCTTTGTCAGCCGCGGACCGGAGCAACTCCGGAACTGGTGCCAGGCGGAGTTGCAGCGGCGGCAGTTCCGCACCACGCCGGAAACGCTCACCGAGCTGAACGACGCCGAAAGGTGCCGGGTGTGCCTCCAGGAGGCCTTGCTGGCGCTGCATTTTCTGGGCGGATCGGAGCCGGCGTCGTTCGAGACAATCGAAGCCTCGGTGGCGCTGTGCCCTGGACCAACGATCCTCTATCAGCCTTTCGGCGCGGATTTAACAGCCGACGAGCGGATCTGGTTGAGCGACTTCGAGCATGATCTACAATCGGAGCCGGGGAGATACCAGCGTCTGGCGGAAAAGTGCGATCAGGAACTGCTCGCATTGATTGACGAACAGGTGACGCGTCCGCCGGGCGCCGCCGCGGGCAAAGACGTTCCACCGCGGCTGGCCTTGATATGCGATGCGGCGGACCTCAACGGCGTTCGCCAACTGCAACGGGAGATCCAGACGAAGGGCCCGCTGGAAGTCCAGCTTCCCGACTTTCTCGCCGACCGTCTGCGGGCGATGGACCGGCTGCGCAAGTGGAGCGACTTTCTGGTGCGCGGGGATGCCCAGATTTTCTACTATGGAGCCACCGATCCGGCGCGCCTCGAAGCGATCTGGCTCAAGGCCCAGCAGCAGAAGCCGGAGGCAAGACGCAACTGGTATGTTGCACCGCCCGATGTTGAAGACAAGCGGCGGAGCTATCCGGAGGCATTGTGGAACGTGGATCAGGTCCTGAGTTTCCTGGAACGGGCGCGGGGAGCGAATGCACCATGACTCCGTCTCAACCGGTGCGAGTGAATCCGTACCGGGGGCTTGCCCCGTTCGAAGAGAGCGACGCCGAGGCTTTTTTCGGCCGCGACAATGAAATTGACGAACTGGTGGAGCGGCTGGAGTCGCGACGACTGCTGGCCGTAATTGGGGTTTCCGGCTGCGGAAAGAGTTCGCTCATCCGCGCCGGGCTGGTTCCGGTGCTGCGGATGGGGATGGCGTACGGATCCTCGTCTCACTGGCGAATTCAAATCCTCACGCCTGGAAGAGCGCCGCTTCGTTCGCTGCGCACCGCACTCGAGGCGGATGCGGATTGGCCGAAACTTTCGTTCGATCTTGTGGACCAAGCGCGGCAGATACTCAATCCGAACGAGAGCCTGCTTCTGGTAGTGGACCAGTTTGAGGAGATCTTCCACTTCCGTAAGGAGACGCTCGAGCAGGATGGCGGCAACGAGGCTGCGTTGTTCGTGAACCTGCTGCTGAACGCCGTCGACCAGAGGGAGGCGCCCATTTACGTGGTGCTGGCGATGCGCACGGACTTTCTGGGGGAATGCGCCCAATTCCGCGGTCTGCCCGAGGCGCTGAACTACTGCTACTACCTTGTTCCGCGCATGACGCGATTGCAGCAGCAGGAAGCCATTGAGCGGCCACTGCAGAAGCAGGAAGTCTCGATGCAGCCCGCACTCGTGCAGCGTCTGCTGAACGATTCGGCCGAGGATCCCGACCATCTGCCGGTCCTGCAACATCTGTTGAAGCGGTTGTGGGAAAGCTGGGAGGGGCGAGGCGGGCAGGGGCCGATCTCCGGGGTGGACTACGAAGGCACCGGGGGCTGGAGGAACGCCCTGGGTAACGATGCCGAAGCGGTCTTCGAGCGCTTTCCTCGAGAGCAGGAGGCAATCCGCCTGTTGTTTCAGTGGATCACCGACGGCAGCGCCGGAGAGAAGCCGGTGCGGCGCCCGCGGCCCTTTCTCGAGTGCGCGGCAGTGGCCGGCCTGGAGCGGGAGCGGCTCCTGGAGGTGATCGATGAGTTTCAAAACCGCGGGCTGCTGAGATTTCCCGATCACAACGAGCAATCGCTGGTGGACCTGCAGCATGAGAGCGTGGTGTGGCAATGGCCGCGACTGAAGGGCTGGATCCTCGAGGAGACTGAGAGTGCGGCGCAGTTACGCTTTCTCCTGCAATCGGCCCGGCTGGAAATGCCGCTCACTGGGCTGGCGCTCGAATCCGCTCTCCGCTATCGCGCGATGTTGTGGGAGGGAGGCCGGATCGCTCAGCGGTACCTTTCGGCTGAGGATGTGGCGATGGTCGGGCGCTGGGTGGACGAGAGCGAGCGCCGCAGGGTGGAGCAGGAAACCGCGGTCCAACTCCAGCGCGAACAGGCAAGGCTTTCCGCCGAAGCGAGAGAGTTGTCGGCATGGGCGGCGTTGAGCGGAGCAGAAGACCCCGAACGAAGTCTCATCCTTGGCCTGTATGCGTGGGGGAAACAACGCGCCATGGTGCCGGGCCTCGAGCAATTCCTCCACGGCGCCGTCCTCGAGTCGCAAAGCCGGCTGACGCTTCCTCATGCGAGCACTGTCCTTGCGGTGGCCTGGTCTCCGGACGGCGCGAGGATCGCCACTGCCAGCGACGACAACATCGTTACAGTGTGGCAGGCAGACTCGGGAACGAAGGTGGTGAGTCTGGGAGGCCACCAAAGTTCCATTCTCGATCTGGCCTGGTCTCCCGACGGGGACAGGCTGGCCACGGCAAGCTTCGACGGCACCGCCAAAGTCTGGGACGTGGACAAGGCGGCCGCCGTGACGACATTCTCCGGCCATTCGGACAGGTTGTGGTCCATTGGATGGTCGCCGGATGGAAGCAAGATCGCTACCTCGAGTTCCGATGGAACGGCCAAGGTATGGATTGCCGTTTCAGGGAGTGAATTACTGACACTGGGAGGCCATCAGGGAGCGGTTCTGACGGTGGCGTGGGCTCCGGAGGGGGACAGGCTGGCCACAGGCGGGGAAGATTTTGTGGCCATCGTATGGGAAGCCCGGACAGGTATCCGGCAGGCAACAATGATGGCACATCAAGGAGCGGTGAGAGGCGTCGCCTGGTCTCCGGACGGTGTCAAACTGGCCACATGCAGCGAAGACACGACGGTGATGGTTTGGCAAATGGAAACGGAACAGGTGCAAGTCTACCGCGCCCACATTGGAGCGGTCTGGAGCCTTGCCTGGTCCCCGGACGGAACGAGGCTCGCGACGGCAAGTTTTGACGGCACGGCGAAGGTGTGGGAGGCGGGAAGCGGCCGTGAACTTTCCACTCTGCGCGGCCACCAGGGATACATTGTCAGCGTCGTGTGGTCGCCGGATGGAAGTATGTTGGCCACAGCAAGCTTCGACGGCATGGCGAAGGTGTGGGAAACGGGCTACGGACGCGAAGTGATAAGTCTTCGAGGCCACCGGGGCTACATCTGCGACATTAGCTGGTCGCCGGACGGCTTACGGGCAGCCACCGGGAGTTTCGACAATACGGCCAAAGTATGGCGAGTGAAAAGCGGCGAAGACCTGACGACCCTTCGGGGGCATCAGAACGCGGTGCAGTGCTGCGCCTGGTCGCCGGACGGGGTCCGGGTGGCAACGGCAAGCGACGATCACACGGCCAGGATCTGGGATTCGGAAACCGGACGCGAGTTGATGGTCCTGAAGGGGCATGAAGGGTTCCTACGGAGCATTGCCTGGTCTCCGGACGGAGCGCTGCTGGCTACGGCGAGTAACGACAATACGGCGCGAATCTGGAATGCATTGTCGGGAGAGTGCGTGCGGACGATTTCCGGACACACCAACTGGGTGCGGAGCCTCGCCTGGTCTCCGGACGGAAGAATGCTCGCCACCACCAGCTATGACGGAACGGTAAAGATATGGGACGCGGGCTCGGGAGTTGACAAGCGAACGTTCAGTAGCCGGCCGGAGGCGGTATTGAGTGTCGCGTGGTCACCCGATGGCAGTAGGATTGCGGCGGCGAGCTTCGACAAGATTGCCGATGTGTGGGATGTGCTGTCCGGAGAGATCCTGGTGAGCCTGCGGGGCCATCGGGATTCCGTGGTGAGCATCGCGTGGTCGCCCGACGGCAGCAAACTGGCGACGGCCAGTTCGGATCGCACAGTGAAGGTGTGGGAGGCAGGTACGGGGCGCGAGTTGCTGACATTGCGCGGGCATCATGGCGGCGTCCTCAGCGTGGATTGGTCGCCTGACGGGAGGCTGCTGGCATCAGCGGGGGCTGACGGATTGGCGCAAATCTACGCCATCGCGCAGGACGATCTCTTGCGCCTGGTACGGTCCCGCATCACACGGGAGTTCACGGCGGAAGAATGCCGCCGCTACCTGAGCAGCGAACAATGCCCTCCGCTGCCGGAAGTTCCCTGACTTCCACCGGCGTCGTTTTCGAGTACTATAGCAATGGCCGGAAACGCTACACGAGAGGGGAGACAATGGCGAACGCATACCTCATCGCTTCCGAATACCGGGGCGGCCCAAGTCCGGGCGACGACCCTTCCATCTCCATCAATGAAAACACCAGCCTGCTGCAGGCAGTGGGCGCTCTGGTGACCAAGCTCAACCGCATGCATTTGAATCCCGGTTCGGTCGACAAGCTGTACATTGTCGGCGACAACAAGAAGGGGCATATCCATATCGGAAATGGATTGACGGTTTCGAATGCCAAAGTGCTGGCTCCGCTTGCTCCGTTTCTTGCTCCGGGGCGGGACCGCGTGGGAGCCGAACTTTCCGGTTTCAAGGTCAACAATGACGTGGCGAATCGGGACTTGATGAAGGCGATAGCTGTTACGCTTCAGGTGAGCGTAGCCGCGGATGGCGAATCGGCTCATCCAAAGAAAGCCTGAACCGCTCACGGCTGCGATACCATGGCTCGATGAAGCTGAGCCTTCTGGCGATCCTCCTTGCCGCCGCCGCGCTTGCGGGCGATAGCAGCGTGCAATCGAATGTGGTCTATGGCATGTATTCCGGCGCGGCGCTGTTGATGGATGTGCACCGGCCAGCGAATCCGAACGGCTACGGCGTTGTGTACGTGTCGGGCAGCGGGTGGACATCGCCGCTTGCCTACTCCGCGGCGCCGCTGAAATCGAATGCGCAATCGTTGCAATACGCCAAGCCGCTGGTGGAAGCGGGGTATACGGTCTTTACGGTAAACCACCGGTCATTGCCGCGGTTCCACTATCCGGCGGCGGTGGATGACGTGCAGCGGGCGGTGCGGTTCGTGCGGCACAATGCGGCAAACTTTGGAATTCGTCCTGAGAGGATTGGGGCTGCCGGGGGATCGTCAGGCGGCCACCTGGTGAGCATGCTGGGCACGCTCGATGGGAAGGGCAAAGAGGATGATCCGGACCCGGTGGAACGCGAGAGCGCTAAGGTGCAATGCGTTGTGGCCCGCGCGGCTCCGATCGACTTTTTCCGGATGAAGGCCGCGGGAATCTCCTTCGTAGGGATGGCAGTGCCCGCGGGCAAAGAGCCGGAAGTGATGAAGACCGAAGAGTACCGGACCTATCGAGAGGCCTCGCCGGTGTTTCATGTGACGCCGGACGATCCGCCGTTCCTGCTGATGCACGGGGACAAAGACCAATCCGTTCCTTTCGCGCAATCCGAGGAGATGGAGAAGGCGCTGAAGGCGGCAGGGGTTTGAAACTGATACGGGTGGAAGGCGCGGGGCACGGTCCTTCGTTTCCCGGAGCCGTAAATCCGCCGGATTACCTGGGCGAGATGGTGGCGTGGTTCAACCACTACCTGGCAGACAAGCCGTAGATCTCAGAGGTGGTGATCCGTGCGTTCCCCTCGGGGGCGGTTCTTGAATTCGCGGGCGAAGCGCACGAAGTTGTTGACTACGGCTTCGAAGATGATTTTGCCTTTTTCGGCCGTAGCGAGCGTGGGGTCGCCGTTGATGCCGGATTTGGAGAAGCGCGTCCAGTAATCCATCATTTTGATGGGGCCAGGATCGGTGAGGTCCTGCCAGATGAATTCGGATTGCGGCACACCCTGTTCCTTGCGAGCCTTGTCCATCTGGACACGGCGCCCGTCGAGATAGAGATAGACGGAGGTCTCCAATTCGCAGGCATGGGACATGCCGCCGCGGCCGGATTCACGGACTTTGCGGATGTCGGCGAGGGCGAGGGAAGGCCAAAGGAAGGGGGCGCAGAGGGCTTCGGTTTCGAGGATGGTGCGACGGGCGACGAGTTCGAGGATGGGCATGTTGGAGCCGTGCCCGTCGGCGATGAGGATGCGGCGGAATCCGTGATGGGCGACGCTCCTGGTGACATCGAGCACGAAGTGGAGGAGGTGCTCCATGTGGATGTCGATGGTACCGGGGAAGTCCATGTGGTGCGTTTCGAATCCATAAGGGATGATCGGCATCAGCAGGATGTCGCCGTTGGCGCGCTTAGCGGCTTCCACGCAGATCTCCCAGATGAGGAAGTTGTCGACATCTAACGGCAGATGAGGGCCGTGATCTTCCACCGAGCCGATGGGGAGGACGACGACAGGTTCCTGTTTGGCGACTTCCTTCAGTTCGACCCAGGTGTGGTGCTGGTAGAGGTAGGGGGTTTTCTCCATAAGATTTTCCTTTCACGTGATGGCCGGTTTGCGCGGGTCGATGATGAGCCACAGCAGCGCCCCGGCGAGATAGAGGGATGTGGTGACCCAGAAGACGGCGTTGAAGGAGCCGAAAATGCCGGCGAGCCCTGCCGATACCACGGGCGCGAGCATGCCGGAAATGCTCGAGGCGAGGTTCAGCCAGCCTCCGGCCGTGCCGCCGAACTTGCCGCCCAGATCGGTGCAGGTAGCCCACAGCACGGGGAGGGTCATGTCATGTGTTCCGGAAGCGAAGGCAAGGCACGCCACAGCCAGTTCGGGGGTACGCGCCTGGACGGCGGCGAAGAATCCGGCGGCTCCCAGGAGGAATCCGCCGGCTCCGACAATTCTCCTGCCCCAGAGGAGGCTTCCGGTGCGGCGGGTGATGGAGTCGGAAATGAAGCCTCCGAGCGCGCATCCGGCGGCGCCTGCAAGCAGCGGCAGGGCTGTGTAGAATCCCGAGCGAGCCAGCGTGAGTCCGTGTTCGCGGGTGAGATAGGTGGGCAGCCAGGTGACAAAGAACTGAAATCCGAATCCGGAGGCGAGGTAGGTGGCGCAGAGGATGAGCAGGTCGCGATTGAAGAGGAGTTTTTTCCAGGGGAGCGGCTGCGCGCGGAGCGGGGCCGGCGCTGCGCCCACGCGGATGATTTCGAGTTCCGGCTTGCTCACGCGGGGGTGATCGGCGGGATCGTCGCGATACCAGAGGGCGCATGCCGCCACCCATATCAGACCAATCGCTCCGAAAAGAACGAACGCGCCGCGCCAGCCAATCCAGGCGATCGCCAGTACGGCCAAAGGCGGCGAGACAGCGCCTCCGAGCCGCGCTCCGGTCCACATCATGCCATTGGCGAAGCCTCGCTCGTAGGCGGGGAACCATCGGGAGAGGGCTCTGGAGAGCGTGGGGAACGCGCCGGATTCGGCGGCTCCGAAGAGGAACCGCACCACAAGCAAGCTCGCGTAGCCGCGCGCCGCTCCGGTGAGGATGGTGAATATGGACCAGCCTCCGACGATGCGCGTCAGGGTGCGCTGCTGTCCCCAGCGGTCGCCGAGCCAGGAAGAGGGGATCTCGAAGATGCCGTAGGCGACGTAGAAGGCGGTGAAGACCCAGCCCATTTCGTATTGCGAGAGGTTGAGGTCGGTTTGCATCAGCGGGGCGGCGACGGCGATGCAGACTCGGTCGAGATAGGTGATGAATGCGCCGAGAACGACGAAGAGCAACACCCAATAGCGGACAGAGGCCATGGGAGCTATGGTAACGCGGGAGGCGCCAGGCCCGGCCGATTTCCAGGGCGGCGCGGTTGGCGGATTCGAGGGCCGCTTCCTATAGGCCGCAGGTCATGGGCAGCGGCCGGGCTTGCAGGAGAAGCGCTCGCACATTCCGGCGTAATATCAGTGATCGGGGTTTCGAATCACGTCAGATGCGCGGGAGTTCCAGACGCTGTCCCGGAAGGATCAGATTGGGGTTGGAGCCGATGACGCCGCGGTTCTGCTCATAGATCTGCGTGGCATGGCCCTGGTTTCCGTAGTAGAAGTCCGAGAGCATGGAAAGGTTTTCGCCGCGCGCCACGGTGTGGTAATGCGGCCCGGGGCAGGACCGGAGGATAGCCTGGTTGACGCGCGAGTATTCCGCCCGCGTGTCACGGAGAGCCACCTGGCGTCCCGTCTGGCGGCGGAAGATGCCGGAGATGATGTTGATGATCGTTTGCTGGATGAGACTGAAATCGCTGCGCAAGAAATGGCGGCCGCTGAAGATATCCTGGAGCGAGGAATCGCGAGCCACCTCGGCCGCCAGACCGTTCAGGATGGTACGGTTGTCGGCTACGTGCAGGTTTTCGTGACCGGTCCAGACGCCGCGGGCGCAGGCGGAGAGATCGCTGCTGATGAAGATCTGCTGCCGCAGGCGGATGGCGATGGATCCGGTGTTCCACCAGAACTCGCCGCCGCCGGTGTTCCAGTTGGTTGCGGTAAGGTCGGTTGTGATGGCGGGGACGGTGACGGCGAGAGCCTGGTCAGCATGCGGGTTCCCGGTCTCGGCCGACCACCTGATGACCTCCGAGGTGCTGACGATTTGAGGAGATACGGAGGGTGTGGTGTCGGTGGTAGTGATGTGCGGAAACATGTAGTCCTCCTTTGACTAGTCACACTGTTCAAAGCACGCAAAGGCCCAGACGATTGCGCCGGGCAGCCGTACGCGATATAAACGCCAGGTCCCTATGCGACTCCATGGCCTTGTCCTGATGTCCGTTCCGGGTATGGTTTACTGCCAGCCGGGCACTGGCTACAGGCTTGTGGAAGATTGGCCCGCGCCCGCCCGCACGGCGGCAGGGACGCCGTCGGCATGGAATCTCATTCAGGCGCCGGGAGTTGCCGTCGATTCCCGCGCGCATGTGCTGGTTCTGCACAGGGGCGCCCACCCGATCCTCGAATTCGACAGCGGTGGCAAGTTCCTGCGGTCGTGGGGCGATGGGATGTTCAGCGAAGGGAAGGTGATGGCCGTTGCTCCGGGTGATCGGGCTCCTGGGGCTTCGGGGTACTCGGCGGTTTACGGGCCGGCGGGATGCACATCTTGCGGGGCGCATTCCATCCGGGTGGATGATGGGGGGAACATCTGGGTGGTGGACGCTCCGGGACATATCATTTACAAAATGAATCCGCAGGGGAAGATCCTGCTGCAACTCGGACACAAGGGTGTTCCGGGAATGAGCCGTGAGAATTTCAATCTTCCCACGGACGTCGCGTTCGCTCCGAACGGGGATATCTATGTCAGCGACGGTTACGGCAATCCGCGCGTGGTCAAGTATTCGAGCAGCGGAAAGTACCTGCTCGAATGGGGCAGGCTCGGCTCGGGTCCCGGCGAGTTTCAATTGCCGCACAATGTCGCAGTTGACGCCAAGGGAAGGGTGTACGTCACCGACCGCGACAACCGGCGAGTAGAGGTATTTGACGCGAACGGCGAGTTTCTGACTCAATGGTCCGATATCGGGGGAGTGTCGGCGCTGCGGATGACGAAGGATCAGCGGATCTGGACTGGCGGCATCTTGCGGGACCTCGATGGGAAGGTGGTGGCGACGCTGCCGGAGGAGGCGGGAGGAGCGGGTGGCGCGCACGGCATCGCGGTGACGGATTCGGGGGATGTGTATGTGGGCCGGCTAAGCGGGGTGGTTCAGAAGTTCGTCAAGAAATAGACCGGCTTCCCGCGTGTAAACTGAAGGGTCACAATGTACAAGACAATTGGCTTCTTTTTACTGCTGGGGCAATGCTGGGGCGCTCCTATCGAGCCTGCGCGGCCGGTTCAGCTTTTCAATGGCCGGGATCTGACGGGCTTCTACACCTGGCTTCGGACGAACAAGTACGAGGATCCCAAGCACGTTTTCAGTGTGAGCAATGGCATGATCCGCATCTCGGGGGAGGAGTGGGGAGGGCTGACGACCAAAGAGGAGTACCGGAATTACCGGCTGATTGTGGAGTGGAAGTGGGGCGGGCCGAACCTTGGGGAGCGGGCCACGAAGTCGCGGGACAGCGGTATCCTCGTGCACGGGGCGGGGGAGGATGGAGCGGGAAACCGGGGCACGTGGCTCGAATCCTACGAATCTCAGATTATTGAAGGCGGCACGGGCGACATCATCATCGTGACGCCCAACGGCGGGCTTTCTCTCACTGCCGACACACGCACCGGCTCGGACGGCCAGCTTTACTGGCAGCGCGGCGGTACTGCGGTGAAGAGGGACCGCGGCCGCATCAACTGGTATGCCCGGGATCTCCAATGGAAAGATGTGCTGGGTTTTCGGGGCACGGTGAATGTCGAGAAGCCGGTGGGGGAGTGGAACCGGACCGAAGTGATCTGCCGGGGCGACCGGCTGACGAACAAGCTGAACGGGAAGGTGATGACGGAGGCGTACGGGCTGAGCCGTTCGGCAGGCAAGATTCAGATTCAGAGCGAAGGGGCGGAGATTCTGATCAGGAAGATCGAACTGCGGCCGATCCATTGACGGGAGCGTTCGTGGGGCGATGGGCGCCGCCTATGACATTTTCCAGCGGCCTTTGCGAGCCGCTTTTCGCGTTGCTCCGTAGGGTTCGGGCGGAGGGTTCCGCTCGAGCCCGAAGCGCGCCTGGTAGCGTCCCGTCAGAAGCGCCGCTCGCGAGGGTGCGCAAATGGAAGCGGTGGCGTAGGCGTCCGAGAAGCTAACTCCTTCGTTCGTCAGGCGCTGAAGGTTCGGCGTCAGGATATCCGAAGCGCCGTATGGCTGGGTGTCGGTGTAACCCATGTAGTCCGCCTGGAGGAGCACTATGTTCGGGGGCCGGCTGCGAGGGTGGTTCTGAGCGGCGGGGAGGTCTTGGGACCGGCCGAGAAGGGCACTCTCGACCAGGCTGAGAGCCGTTCGGCGCGAGAATTCCATGCGGCGTAGTCTACCAGACTCACAGTGCGCCGGCGGCCACAGGGCAGGGTTTCGGCCAACATCGAGGCTGGATTGCTCTATAATAAGCGCAACTTCGAGGGCGCCATGAATTCTGAGGTACGCCTGTTGTTTCTGGAACTGGCAGACTTAGGGCCGGCAGAGAGGGAACGGGTCTTTCGAGAGCGGCAGATCAACGCAGAGCTACGCGCGGAAGTGGAGTCTCTGCTGGGCTACGACTCGACGAATCAGGAACACCTTCCAGACCTCGTGTCGAGCGCCGCGACGGAGTTGCTGCCTTCGAAGACCGACCGGTTGGGGGCATACTGCGGGCAGTTCCGTATTGTCCGGATGCTGGGATCCGGCGGGATGGGGGAAGTGTACCTGGCGGAGAGAACGGACGGGGAAATCCAACAGCAGGTGGCGATCAAGCTGCTGGGCTTCGGGGAGCGCTCTCACTGGCGCGACCGTTTTCTGAAAGAACGCCGGATGCTGGCCACGCTCAATCACCCGTCCATTGTCAAGGTAATTGACGCGGGGCATACGGAGGATGGCCAACCGTACCTGGCCATGGAGTACGTGGAAGGGAGCCCGATCGACGCTTACTCGGCGCGGATCGGAGAGCGGGAGCGGCTGCAACTGTTTCTGCACGTGTGTGAAGGAGTGTCCCATGCCCACAACCGGCTCATCATCCATCGCGATCTGAAGCCTTCGAACATACTGGTGGACAGCGCGGGGCAGCCGAAGCTGCTGGACTTTGGGATCGCCAAACTGTTGGATGCGACGG
>JADLBD010000220.1 GCA_020847975.1 Bryobacterales bacterium
CCGCAGGCAGCATAGTCCTCTTCTACTAACCGTTTGACGCGCCTGCCCGCCGAAACGTGCAACTGAAGTGATTCTACTCCCTGTAGAATCGGAAGAAAAGGAGACCCATGTTAGACATCACCTGGCTCGGCCACGGCAGTTTTCATTTTCAACTCGACACGGGCGAAGTGCTCCTGGTGGACCCATGGCTTGACAACCCCAAGTTTCCAAAGGACTTCCCCATTCCGAGGGTGGACGGAATCCTGATCACACATGGCCATTTCGACCATATCGCCTCGGCGCCGGCACTGGCGGAGCAGCACAGCCCGGCGGTAGTGGCGATCTATGAGATCGCGACGTGGCTCGAGGGGAAGGGCGTGAAAAATGCAATTGGGATGAACAAAGGTGGCACTACAACAGTAGGATCGTTCACTGCCACCATGACTCATGCTCTCCATTCCTCTTCCATTCTCGAAGACGGCAAACTCGTCTACGCCGGCGAGGCTGCCGGATACGTCATCGGACTCCCGGACGGCCGCCGCGCCTATTTTGCAGGCGATACCACCGTCTTTGGCGACATGGCCCTGATTGCCGACCTCTACAGCCCGGAACTCGCCTTTCTTCCCATCGGCGACCTCTATACGATGAGCCCCCGTGAGGCAGCACTCGCCTGCCGCCTGGTTCATCCGAAGAAAGTCATCCCGATGCACTGGGGCACATTCCCGCCTCTGACCGGCCGCCCCGAACAACTCGCGAAACTGCTGGGGGACACCTCCGCTACCGAGGTCTGGCCCCTGGAACCCGGAAAAACGGTACACTGGTAACCCACCCATGTTTCCGGCGGCGGTTCTCGCTATCCTGGCCTGTCTCGCCGCAAGTCTGTTTGCTGGCATTCCGGTCAACGTCGAGACCATCCACATCCCCATGCGGGATGGGATCAAACTCGCCGCCAACCTGTTCCGGCTCTCGAACTCCGGCCGGCTGCCCGTCATTCTGATTCGAACTCCGTACAACAAGGGACACGACCTGTCGCGCAACCAGAGGACGTTCGTCGAGGCGGGTTACGCCGTCGTGATTCAAGACGTGCGGGGGCGTTATGAATCCGATGGTGTGTTCGACCCGCTGTTCCAGGAAGTGCCGGACGCCGACGATACGTTGACATGGATCGCCCGCCAGCCATGGTCGAACGGCAAGGTGGGCATGATCGGCGGATCGTACCTCGGTATTGTCCAATGGAAGGCGGCGCTCACGCGAAATCCCGCGCTGAAGGCGATCTTCCCGGTTGTCTCGGGCTGCGACGACTACCTGGACCGGTTCTATTCTCCAGGCGGAGCAATGAAACTGGGGCACCGGCTGTCGTGGCTCTCCGCCAACCTCAAAGCGCCCGGCTATAAGCCGCCGGACTTTGCGGTTTTCACGCGCTACCTTCCTGTGCGGGATGCCGACCGTGTGGCCGTGGGCCGAAGCCTTCCCTTGTACCAGCAGGCTTCGGCGCACCCCTCCTACGATGGTTTCTGGAAATCGGTTTCCACGCTGGATAAGATTGCGGCCGTCCAAATCCCCGTGTTCAATACCGGAGGCTGGTACGACAACTACGTGGAAAGCGATCTGGCCGCATTCTCCGCCCTGCGCAAACTCCACCGGGAGATCCACACGCTCATCGGTCCGTGGGCGCACAACATGTCGATCCCGTTCGAGGAGATCAACTTCGGCCCCCACTCGAGCGCTCCCATCCTGCGCATGCAATTGGATTGGTTTGCCCGCCTGCTACGGGGCGAATCGGGCAAAGGACACTTCCCGCCATTGCGCATTTTCGTGATGGGGCGGAACGAGTGGCGGGACGAAGTGGAGTGGCCGCTGCGCCGGGCTGTGCCGACGCCGTTCTACTTTTCGAGCCGCAAAAGCTCTAACAGCCTGAACGGCGACGGATCGCTTCGCGCGCGGCCATCCCGCGGCGGCCGGGAGGATCGCTTCACCTACGACCCTTCGAATCCCGTGCCCACTCGGGGCGGTTCGACATGCTGCAATCCGAAAGTCTTCGCATGGGGACCAATGGACCAAACCGTCGTCGAACGCCGCAAGGATGTGCTGGTCTACACCTCTTCCGTGCTGCGGAAGGATCTCGAGGTCACGGGATCGATCAAGGCAGTCCTGTGGGTCTCCACGACCGCCCGCGATACGGACTTCACCGCCAAGTTGGTGGACGTGTTCCCGGACGGCCGCGCTTTCAACCTGACGGGCGGCGTTCTGCGGTTGCGCTACCGCGACAGCCTCTGGAAGCCCGTTCTAGCCGAGCCGGCTAAGATCTATGCGATTACGGTGGACGCCGGAGTGACCAGCAACGTCTTCCGCGCGGGGCACCGTATCCGGGTCGAGATTTCCTCGAGCAATTACCCCCATTACGACCGGAACCTGAACACCGGCCACCCGAACAACTCGGAGACCCGAGCGATCCTTGCCAACCAGACGCTTTATCTGGGGCAGGCGCATCCCTCCCATATTCTCCTTCCGGTTGTGCCTTAGACGGAGGAGGGAGCAACGTTGGTTTGCCCGTAGCTTTTCATGCTACGCGGTAGCGTTCGATGGCATCCTCATCGAGATCAATACCCAGCCCCGGATCTTGCGGAATGTCGAGGTATCCGTCCTTGGCGCGCAGTTTCTGCCGTGTGATGGTTTCGCGGAGGTTCGTTTCCTCCTCGGCCACAAACTCGCAGATGAGCGCATTCGGGACGGCATTCAGCCAATGCAACGCCGCGGTGACGTTGATGTAGGTGGTGAAGCCGTGGTTGGCTACGGGCAGGCCGCGATCCCAGGCGAGCGCCGCGATCTTCATCGCTTCCGTGAAGCCGCCGCACCGTGTGAGATCCACCTGCACGACATCGATGCGGCCTTTGTCCATCAACTGAAGGAAGGTCTGGCGGCTGCTCTCTTCTTCGCCCGCGGCAATCCGGACAGGGGTCGATTCCGCCAGTTTGCGGTAGCCTTCGTAATCGTCGGGCCGCAGCGGCTCCTCGAGCCAAAAGATGCGGTGTTCAGAAAATGCGATGGCCCGCTGCAAGGCGGTCTTGGCGTCCCAGACAAGGCCCGCGTCGATCAGCAAGTCCGCGTCATCTCCTAATCCGCGCCGCGCCTCCCGCACGAGTGCTATGTCTGTCTTCTCCTCACGCCCCATCGGATCCCACCCGAACTTGACAGCGGTGAATCCATGCCCCAGGAAACGCTTGGCCAGTTCACTTGTCGCGTGCGGCGTGGGTCCGAAAAGAGAGCTGGCATAGCAGCGGATGCGTTTGTGGAACCCGCCGCCAAGCAGCTTCCAGACAGGCAGCCCCAAGGCTTTCCCCTTGATGTCCCAAAGAGCCATATCGATGCCGCTCATGGCATGAATGCCGATTCCGCTGCGTCCGGCGTAGATGTTGGCGCGATACATCTTGTGCCAGATCTTCTCTGTCTCGAAAGGGTCCTCTCCGATGACAATCTTTCCGAGCCCGGCGGTGCAGGTGTGGGAAAAAGGCCCGTCGATGGCTCCCTTGACGGCAAGCGGACTGGAATCCACCTCGCCAATTCCGGTAATGCCCTCGTCGGTTTCCACGCGGACAATGAGGGCGTCCTGGCCGCTGTCGCATTGCCGCTTGACTTCCGGCAGACGGAGGTAGATTGCTTCGACGCTGGTGATCTTCATCAGTGCCGAGTATATCGTGGAGCAGGTCCTGGAATCGTGCAATCCGCGCCGTCTTGCCCCGGAATATGCTCCACGTCGCACGACACCATGAACCGGTGCGCCAATCTTCCGAGAGGACCGAAGGGAAGGGCGTAGCGCACGATGCCTTCCATCCATACGCCGCCTTCCGTTTCGCGGAAACGATGCGTGTGGCGCCAAAGCTTGTATGGGCGCACGTCCGTGAACTGATGGGGCGGCACCCAGGTCTCGATGACCGTCTTCCACCGTACAGGGACCCCATCAATCCGGAGCGTATAGTCGATCTCCGCGCCGGGACGCATTTCAATCGATCCTGGCGCGAGGATGCGGAACTGAAGGAACTCGGGAGTGATCCGCTCGAGATTTCGCGCCTCGGAGAAGAACTGGAACACGGCGCCGGGAGAGCCGGGTATCAAGGTTTCCCGGCGGAGTTCATACGTCTTCATCTGCGCTCAACCTCCCGCTCGGTCGCGTCCCGATCTGAAAGAGCGCGAACCTCGTCGAGACCGGCGGGAAAGCCGGTCCGCCACCGCCTGTACGTCGAACGGCGAAAGAGTTTGTCGCGGCAAAGTGAGAAGTTCCTATATGGGCAAAGTAGAAAGTTCCTCTTGACAGCCGAAAGCTGTAGATGGAACGAATCGCGATGAGCCAAGAGGAACGTGACTGGTTGGATTGGTTAAAGAGAGCGAAAGAGGGGGCAGTGACGCAGAGATTTGCCGCCGAGAAGATGGGAATCACCGATCGATGGGTACGGTCGCTATTGGCACAGATGCAAGCCAAGGGAGACGCCGTGGTCATTCATGGATTACGCGGGCGGTCGTCAAACCGGCGCATCGGAGAGGAGATTCGAGCGCGGGCGATGGAGATTTGAAGAGCCCGGACTGGCATGATTTCCGGCCGACGTTTGCCTCCCAACAATTGGCCAAGCGGCACAACATCGAAGTCAGCAAAGAGACACTACGTCAATGGATGATCGCAGAGAAGATCTGGGAGAGTTGTCCGCGCAAGGTGAAGGAGGTTCATCCATAGCGGCCGCGCCGCAGCCATTGTGGGGAACTGGTCCAATGGGACACCTCCGATCATGACTGGCTGGAAGGGCGAGGGGAACCGGTGAAACACCTGGTGCGCATGATCGACGATGCGACCAGCCGCAGTTGGGGACGGTTTGTGTGGCACGACGGGACACGGGAGAACATGGGTGTGCTGTGGGAATACATCGAGCGGTTCGGTCGTGTGGTGGATTATTACACCGACCGCGATACGATGTTCGCGGTGCCTCCGCGGGCAGGAGAGAGTAAAGAACAGCAACGCCAGGCGGATCGGTTGACACAGATTGGACGGGCGCTGCGCGAACTGGGGATCGGCTGGATTGCCGCCTACTCGCCCCAGGCCAAGGGGCGCGTAGAACGGAGTTTTCAAACGGACCAGGATCGTTTGATCAAGGAACTGCGGCTGGCCAAAGTGAAGACCATGCAAGCGGCCAACGAGTTTCTGGAGAAGGAATACTGGCCAGACTGGAACACACGGTTTACCGGGCTGGCAAAGGAGAAAGAAGATCTACACCGGCCGTTGGGGGAGGATTTTGATTTAGCTGCTGCATTGAGCCATGTGGAGCAGCGGGTGATCGCCAACGATTACACCTTTGCCTTTGTCGGCAAGCGGTATCAGATCGCCCGTGAGGATATACAGGCGGGAATGAAGCGCCAGAGCTTGCGCGTAGAGCTACGGCTGAATGGAGATCTGAAGGCTCGCTATGAAGGCCGCTACTTGCAGATCAGCGAATGTGGCGTCCGGCAACCGGCAACAGGGAAGTCGTCCAGCAAGCCGGTTCGCAAGGATCACAATGCCGGCGGCAGAAGCCGATGGATGGAAGGCTTCTGGGACAAGCCGAGCCCACCGTTATGGAAACTCATCAAGGATGTCAAGTGACGACAGGGGAATGGGTCCATCGATCAAAACCGAGCTGGAGGCACAGTGGCGTGAGGACGGAAATCGTGGTCAAAGGCAATCGGCTCGGTGGCGCGCCGATCGCCGAGGAACACCCCGAAGGCAGTGGTGGTCGGGTCTTCCTCATCCAGATACACGATTTGCGCCAGGCAGGTCCGGATCCAGGGAACACCCTCATCCCCTCCGGCCAAACTCTCGCCCTGGCGTCCGAGTTGCAGTGCTTGTTGAAACGCCGTCTCCCAGTTCTCGCTGAGAAACAAATACTCGCTTTCCCGCCACAAATAAATTCCATAGCCCTCTTCCAGAACGGCCCATCGCAGACGGGCGCGCCACCATTGCCTGGGTGTCATGTCCCTGCTCCTGTTTCCCTGGGTACGCCAGTTCTCCACGGCGGAGCCAACCGACAACGTGATCATCGTCGCCAAGTGCGGAAGCTGTTACTTGGCCTAGTTGGCCTGCCTCGGTTGATTGGCGCATCTCAAGCTCGAACATCTGATGGCCATCAGCGTGCGTTTATTAAGGCATCGCGGAATCTATCAGTCCGATGGGGGATGTTCGATCCAAGCCAGGTCCGAAGCAATCGCCTCCCGCCAACTGCTCCTGATCCCGGCCCGAGAACGTGTCGGGAGGACCGCGTTCTCCTCATCGTCCCGATGAGTTCCGGCCGGCTATTCCTCGATCGGGTTGGTCGCCACCAGAGCCCGTCTCCGCTTCGCCGGCACGCACAGATTAACATGCGCCTGAAAAACGCACCCCTAAAACCGGAACTTTCTACTTTGCTGGAAAGCGGAACTTTCTATTTTGCCTTGACAAACGGCGAAAGAGTTGTGGGCCGGGAGCGGCACAGTGATACAATAGCAGTTTCGGGCTGTGGCGCAGCCTGGCTAGCGCGCTTGCTTGGGGTGCAAGAGGTCCCGGGTTCAAATCCCGGCAGCCCGACCAACCCTTTCAAAGACTTACGAACCAACCCGTCATCCAGAGGACTCTTCTGGAGTCCAAGTGGAGTCCAAACTCTATATTTTCGGCCTCGATTTCCACGTTACCTCGCCGATTACCCGCCGCGTGTACAACATGGCGCTTGACAAGTTTATTGCCTGGTACAGTCTGGAGCCGCGGCCTGGCTTCACCTAACTCCTTACGCAGAGTACTTGGCAACCGCGTCCTCGTCGAGTTCCACTCCTAACCCCGGAGCACGGGGAACGATTGCGTGGCTGTCCTTGATGGGGATGGGATTCACGATCAGGTCATCCACGCGCTGGTAAGAAAGAATGTCGCTCGGTAGCGTGCAGTTGCCTGCCGCCGCGCACGAATGCACCATTGCGGCGTCCTTGATGCCAAGTTCGTGCCCCGAACCATGCCAGCAGGGCATGCCCAGCGCTCCAGCCAGCGCGGCATTGGTGACAAAGCTCATCATGGACGGCGACGGGCCGGTATTGATTAATTTGCAAGAGCCGAGTTTCGCAGCCTCCACCATGTGCCTGGCGTTACGCGGAGTGAGAGTGATGGCTGTCTGGACCGCAGCGGCGATCTTTGCCATCTCGCCCAGGTCGTCCACCGGATCCTCGATCGTGCGCATGTTACCTATCCGATCGAGCGCTCGGCCGATGGGCAGGAACTCTTCCGCAGTCTTGTAGTGCCGGTTGAAGTCGACTGTGATTTTCACATCCGGCGCCACTTCCTTTACCGCCCTTACCGCTTCCACGATGGGGTCGCCAGGCCGGCCTTTCATCTTCAAGGATGTAAACCCACCCTTCAGCGTGCGTTGGGCCACCCGTTCGGCATCCACAGGGTTCTTTCGGCCGCACCAGTAGGGCACATAGACTTTGTCCTGCGCGAGGCCTCCCAGCAACTGATAGACGGGCCAACCGAACGCCTTACCGATCACGTCATAGAGTGCGATCTCGTAGGCTGACTGCGTTTCCCTGTTGGGCAGCTTGAGGCGCGGCAGGTTGAGATCGAGTGCGTTCTGCCCCTCCAGATGCCGGGCGTTCTCCAATGCGCCTGCTTTGGGAACGTTTCGGGGCGATTCACCAATGCCAAACAGTCCCGAGTCCGTGCGCAATCTAACGATGATTTTCGGACCCTTCGGGAACTCTGACAGAGAATCGGGATCGAACTCGGGGCTGTTGATGATATCCGGCTGAATGGGAACGACAACCTGAAAGAAGTCAATCTTCGTGATCTTCAGCCGCTCGGACTTGCCCGCGGCGGACAGAGGTAAAGTGGCGAGACCGGCTAAACCGGGCACCCCGTTCAACAACTGTTTGCGTGTGATCCGGACCATTGCAGTTCCTTTCGAGGGCTTCTTCTGGGAGAGTTCCACTCCATGATAGTCCGGCGGGTGTTAGAGTGCCAGAATAAAACGAGGCTATTGGACTGCCAGTGTGGGCAAGGCCAGCCCAGTGGTACAAGCGCCTGAAATTGAACCCCGCCCGAACGGGGTTGGCCTGGGATCACGAGTTCGTGGGAGGACATATCCAGGTGGGCGGGGCCCTGCAGTATCTGGATAGCGTTGGCTTGGCGCAGAACATTTTCTGTGTTTGGGGTCTCTGATCCAAGAAGGGAGTTGCCCCGGCTCTGCCAGGGGATGAGCGAAAGGTTTCTCTCTTGGAACCCCTATCTGATTCCATACATTGAAAAAGTCGGCGTTCAGCACGAGCGAATCGGAGTTCACCCTTGGGCAAAGCGATGGCCAGTGCCGAACTCTGCTCATCTATAATCGCCCGCCGAGTCCACTGGTGGGATCACCTCCGCCGCGGGCTGCGACCAATGTGTTACCAATCATGCCCGCCGGCGCGGCTATTAGGCCAAGCATTTCTGCACAAACAATGTTCAGGTCCGATTCGGGATGGTTCAGCGACGCCAGCACGGTCTCCGAGTTTGGAGACGATCTGGCGCGCATTGATATCATTCAGTGCTCAAGGTTGCCGGGAAGAACGTTCCGGCGATGTGTATACCCCATTGAGTACTGCTTCGGGGGCTCATTCTTCGGCGCTTGCTGCCAGTTTGGACGACGGTGAGCGCCGTTTCCGAGGCGCCCAACGGAACCGTGTTGATGAGGAACCGATTGCCGTGCGGCTCTACCGCGTGGGGTATGAGGTTTTGCCCGGCCTCGGTGTTAGGAATGGGCGGAGTAAACAACGCCACCGGAGTGGCAGCTTCGAACAACTTGGAGGGCTTTGCTTTTACGGTCATGGAGACGGTCATCAGCTTGCGATCCGCGGAGAGATCTTGGCAACACGACCAATGTCTGGCTCTCTTCCGATTCAAGTACATGCGGCATAGCGCCCGCTGGCCATCTTGTCCAACCCGGTGTCGCAATCGAACAGTCGGCGATCGCGTAGGGACAGCGCGTGCGGAAGTGACAGCCGGACGGCGGATTCGCCGGCGACGGCAGTTCCCCACCAGTGCGGGCCGCCGCAGGCCATCAGCCGGCGGCATCGCCGCCACCAACGCACCTGTCTAGGCATCACCGCGTGTAGACCTCCTCTGCCGGGGCGAGTTCCACTATGCGGCCCAGGTACACGACTGTGGTGCGATTTGAGATTTGGTGAACGGCTCGCAGAACGTGGGAGACGAACAGCATGGCCAAATTTCAGCCTTCTTCTCTGGTCATCCAGAAGACAGGATTTGCGCCTGAATGGAGACATCCAGAGCTGTGTGACGTGATGGGGAAGGTCGACCGCCACGGAAAAAGGGAAATTTGCATCTTTTTCCCGGTTTCCCTTGACGGAGTTTCGGGGCCGCAGTACAATCCCGATAATCGCGCAGCCACTTGGCTTCGGCGTAGCATTGCAGACGGAGTAGAGTATGGTTCTCCTACGTTTTTCAATTCTTTTCCTGCTGGTTTGCGCAGCCTCGGGACAAGAGTTCCGGGCCACCCTGCAAGGAAATATCAAGGATCCCTCCGAGGCGGTGGTTCCCAATGCGCGGGTGACTTTGCGCAACGTCGACACCGCTATCGAGCGCGTGGACTCGGCCGACAAGGAAGGACACTACCTGTTCTCCTTCCTCCCGCCGGGTAACTACTTGCTTACCGTTACCGCGCAGGGATTCAAAACCTACGTGCGCGACCTGATCACTCTGAGCGTCAACCAGAACGTCAGGCTGGATGTTTCGCTTGCCCTGGGCGCCAGCGCCGAAACCGTCTCCGTTTCGGCCGAGATTTCACTGGTGCAGGCTGAATCGTCTTCGCTCGGCTCCGTGGTCGGCACCAAGATCATCGAGAGCCTCCCCATGAAGGGCCACAGCAGTCTTCTAATGTTCAATCTGGCCACCGGGATCACCACCAACCGCATGGGGGGTGACGGCAGACCCAACGACTGGTCCACCAACATGATGTTCCCAGCCAACGGTTCGCCCGTGGCCATGAGCGACGTGGCCGTCGATGGTGTCCCCAACGGTGTCGACGTCAACCACGGGACCACTTTGTCGCCCTGGGTTCCCTCCATGGAGTCGGTTTCCGAGTTCAAACTGCAAATGGGAACGTTGCCCGCCGAGTACGGCCGCTCCGGCGGGTCATTCATGAACGTCGTTATCAAGTCCGGCACCAACGAACTGCACGGCTCCGAGTACGACTTCCTCCGCAACTCGGCCTTGGACGCAAACCTCTTCTTCTCACGGGGGCGAAACCAAAAACTGGCCGCCTTTGCCGCCAACACTTTCGGCACCAGCCTCGGCGGCCCGATCTATCTCCCCAAAATCTACAACGGCCGCAATCGCAGCTTTTTCTTCGTTAACTATGAAGGCGTCCGCGAAGGCAACGGTCTGAACAACACCAACAGCGTGCCCACCGCCAAGATGCGCGTCGGCGACTTTTCTGAAGTCAGCAGCATCATCTATGATCCCTTTTCTGTTCACACCGTGAACGGCGCTCCCATGCGCGATCCGTTCCCGGGCCAGATCATGCCCGCCTCCGTGCAGGATCCCGTCGCGCGCAAGATCATGACGTATTACCCGGATCCAAATAGTGTCGGTCCCAGTGCGTCCACCCCCTGGGTTCAGAACTTCGTCTTCTCCTCCAAATGGCCGCGCAACTACAACATGTTCGTCATGAAGATCGACCACCAGTTCTCCTCCAAGCACCAGTTCTTCATGCGCCTCAACGACGGGACCGCGCGGTTGGTCTACCCGCACCAGTTTGACGCCATCGCCACGCCCGGACGCGACATTAACGACCGTCCGCATTTCGGCGTCGGACTCAGCGACACCTACACCATCAGCCCCCGAACGATTCTCGACTTCCGTCTGGGATTCGCCGGCGGCACCGAGCGGTTCCGTCCCTGGTCCAACGGCTTCGACCTTTCGCAGTTGAACTTCCCCAACTCCTTCATCAGCCTCGTGCAAAGCCGCGCGTTTCCGACGACCAGCGTTTCCGGTTTCCAGAGCCTCTCCGGCAGCCGCTATTTCGAGGATCCGTCCGGAACATCCTCCCTTCAGTCCAGCATCTCCATGCAGCGCGGGAAACACCTCTTTAAGACCGGCGGAGAAGCCCGGCTGTTCCGCGGAAATTTCTTCGAGAACCTCGCCCCTTCCGGCAGATTCAACTTCGGTCCCACCTCCACCGGCGGGCCGCGCGCCGACACCCCCTCCGGCGGAACCGGCTTCTCCATGGCCTCGCTTCTCACCGGCTACGGCAGCGGCTCCATCGATACCCGCACCGCCGTCTCCGTTCAGAATTTCTTCTACGCCTTCTACTTTCAGGATGACTATCGCGTCACCTCCAAACTGACGCTCAATCTTGGTCTCCGCTACGAATACCAAACCCCCCGCACCGAGCGTTACAACCGCACTACCCGCGGATTCGATTACGGTGCCGCCAACCCGCTCCAGGTTCCCGGCATGAGCCTTCGCGGCGGCCTTCTGTTCGCCGGTGTCAACGGCGTCCCGCGCGGCCTCTATAATCCCGACCGCAACAACTTCGCACCCCGTGTCGGTTTCGCCTACAGCGTCACCAACAAGACCGTGGTTCGCGGCGGCTACGCGCTGAGCTACATTCCCGTTCTCAACAAAATCATTCCCAACGGTTTTGAAACCACCACGCCCATGGTGAGTTCCACCGATGGCATTACGCCGCAGGACCTGTTGCGCAATCCCTTCCCCAACGGCTTGCTCAGCATTCCCGGCTCATCACAGGGACTGGCGACGCTGCTCGGCCAAAGCATCGGCTTCGTGGAGCCGAACGACCGGAGTCCCTTGTACCACAACTGGCAGTTCAACATTCAGCGGTCCCTGCCCTCGCAAAGCCTGTTTGAGATCGCCTATGTCGGCAGCCGGGCCATCCACCTGTTCGGAGGCTCGGACTACGATACCGTCCTCACTGAACAGGTCAATCAACTGGCCCCCAACTACTATTCGCTCGGCTCCGCCTTGCTCCAGCCGGTCGCCAATCCGTTCTTTGGCATCATTACCATCGGCTCGCTGAGCGGCGCCACCGTGCAGCGCCAGCAGTTGCTGCGCCCTTATCCGCAGTTCCAGGACGTTTCCCGCCAATCCGCCGCCTTGGGCAACAGTGTTTACCACTCCCTGCAGATGAAGCTGGAGAAGCGGATGCAGCACGGTGTGACCGGGATCGTCTCCTTCACACGCTCCAAAACGATCTACGATATTGTGAACGCACAGAACGCCTATGACCGTAGAGCGGAGCGGACCGTGACGAGCTTCGACGTTCCTACCCGTCTGACGTTCTCCGTCGCCTGGGAGCTTCCCTTCGGCCGCTCGCGCCAATTCTTCACCAACATCTCCCGTGCCGGCGACTACGTCATCGGAGGTTGGCAGCTTTCGACCTTCTCCACTTTCCAGTCCGGCTTCCCCTTGGGAGTGGGCCTCATCAGTCCCAACCTTTACATCGCCGGCGCCGGCTCACAGCGCGCCAATGCTGCCGGTGACCCTAAAGAGGGCATCTCCGGCAATATCGAATCCAGACTCCAGCGCTATTTCAACACCCAGGCCTTCGCTCAGCCCGCCAACTTCACCTTCGGCAACCTGAGCCCGCGTCTGTCACGGCTGCGCGCTCCGGGCATGAACAACATCGACCTCACGCTCTCCAAAAGTTTCCGCATTGCAGAGAGAGCGAAACTTGACTTCCGCACCACATCGTACAACCTGTTGAACCACCCGGTGTTCTCTGCGCCCAACACCACATTCGGGGACGCCTCGTTCGGACGCATCTCCGGGCAGGCCAACTTCAGCCGGCAAACCGAATTCGTTATGAAGCTGATCTTCTAATCTGTACTTGAAGGAACATCTATGCACGTCAATCGCCGTGAACTCCTCGCCTCCGCCGCCATGAGCGCCTCCGCGGCCGCCGCGCTGGCCGCGCCCGACTTCTCCGCTGTGCGCCGCGACTTCCCCCGCGCCCGCACCGCCGCTTACTTCGACAACGCCTCCTGCCACCCGCTCAGCGTCCACACCGCCGCCGCTCTCCATCGCTACGTCGACTGGGCCACCAACGAAGTCGGCGACCCCTGGTGGCCCTCCTGGACCAATCCCCGGTCCGAAGCCAAGAACCTCTTCGCCAAACTGATCAACGCCAAGCCCAACGAGATTGCCTTCGCCCGCAGCACCATCGAAGCCGAAAGCAATCTCCTCAACGGCATGGACATTCAGTCCTCCGGCGGAAACGTCGTCACCAACGACCTCCACTACACCGCCGCCATCCACAACTACAAAATGCGCCAGCAGGCTGGGCTCGACGTCCGCGTCGTCAAGCACCGCGACTGGCAGATCGACATGCGCGACATGGAGCGCGCCGTCAACAACAAGACCAGACTCATCGCCGTCGCCCTTGTCTCCAACGTCAACGGTTATCTGCAACCGATCAAGCAGATCAGTGAACTCGCCCACGCCCACGGCGCCTATGTTTACGCCGACATCATCCAGTGCGCCGGCGCCATCCCCATCGACGTCAAGGCAATGGGCATCGATTTCGCCGCCTGTTCCACCTACAAGTGGCTCATGGGCTGCAAAGGCTTCGGCTTCGTCTACATGCGCGAAGATCTCCAGATCAAAGTCGTCAAGCCCACTCACGACCACGGCGGCGTGCAGTACAACTACGCCCCCTGGACCATGCGGCCCGATCCCAACCGCGAAGAGATCATCGCCGGCCACGGCGATGGACCCGCGCGCTATGAAGTCAGCTACCCCGCCTACGAAGGCGCCATCTGCGCGCTCGAAAGCCTGAAGTACATCCACCGGCTCGGTGTGAACAACATTCGCGCCCACGCCCGCAGCCTCACTGACCGCTTGCACAAAGAGCTGCCCGCGCTCGGCTGCCCGTCGATCACACCCAAAGACAACGAAAGTCCCATTGTGGCCTTCGCCGTCAAAGACCCGAAAAAAGTCATGGAGGACATGAAGAAGGCCGACGTCTGGGTGGCCATGCGCTTCGGCAACAAGATGCGGATTGCGCCATCGGTCTACAACAGCCACCAAGACGTGGACCGACTGTTGGCGGCGCTTGCCTGATGCGGCGGTCGATTTGGTTCGCGCTTGCGGCTTGCTTCCTCTGTGGACGCGCTTGGCAAGCCGCCGCGCAATATACCTACAACTACTACTATCCGCCGGCGCCCAGCAGCACCCCCTGGGCGCCCGCATGGTCCCCCGATGGCAGGTTCGTCACCGTTAGCATGCAGGGGTCGCTCTTCAATGTCGACCTCGAGACGGGAACCGCCACTGAACTGATCGCGGACGGGCGCTACGATTCATCGCCCCACTGGTCGCCTGACGGCAACTGGATCGTGTACACCAGCCAGGCGACTCCCACCGGACCCATCCAACTCGCCATCCTCGAGGCCGGCACTGGCAAGGCGCGCCTGCTCACCAACGATCGAACCACTTACCTTGATCCCGCGTTCTCCCCGGACGGGCGACGCATCGCCTACGTCACCACCGGTTCCGACGGACGCTTTCATATCCACGTCCGGGCAATCCGTAATGGGCATTGGGCTGGCGACCCCGTCGCCCTCAGCACCGACAACTCCTACGGCAGCGACCGTCTCTATGTCGGCGCCTGGGACATGCACCTGCAACCGGATTGGACACCCGATGGCAAGGAACTGGTGTTCGTGTCCAATCGCGATGTCCCGCTCGGCTCCGGCGACATATTCAGGATGCCTGTCCAACCCGGTGCGGTGCGCCATGCCGTGCGCATCTTCCGCGAACAGTCTCTATTCCGCACGCGCCCGCAAGTGTCAATCGACGGCAAGCGCATCGAAGTAGGATGACCATGTTGAGATACTGTGTTAGCTTTTTCGTAGGCGTGATTATCTTGGCTGCCCCAGTCATCGCCCAGCAGCCCACGGCCGGGGACATGCCGCAGGAGATGATCTGGGTTGATCGTTCGGGCAGGATTCTGGGCAAGGTCGGCAGCACGCAGAACTCCATTTTTCACCCCGAGATTTCGCCGGATGGCAAGTCGATCGCGGTTTCGGCGCGCGATGGCGAGGTGAACGACCGCGACATCTGGATCCACGACGTCGCCACCGGCGCTAAACGTGTCATCTCTCCTGCCAAGGGCAACGACAATTTCCCTATCTGGTCGCCCGACGGCAGAAAGATCATCTTCAACTCCAGTCGCACCGGTGAGTATGAACTCTATCGCAAGGATCTTGACCCCGATCGCCCGGAGGTCCTGCTGGCGAAAATGCCCGCGGCACAGTACCCGCGCTCCTGGTCGCCCGACGGCAAGTGGCTTCTCTTCACTCAGGCCGACAAGAAGCGCGACGTCATGCTCTGGCAGATTGGCGTTGGCGAACCGATCGACCTGTTCGGCTACCAGAACGCCTGGACCGAGGTCGGCCGCTTCTCGCCCAACGGCCAGTACATCGCCTACGTATCCAACGCCGACGGCCCGTTCGAAGTCTACGTTTCCCCCACCCGCGAACCGCGGAAGCACTGGAAAGTGTCCCGTCCGATGTCCATGAGTTGGGCCGGGGGTGGCGGACAACCCCGGTGGCGCGCCGATGGGAAGGAACTCTTCTACATGATGGACAACGATACGCTCATGTCCGTGGAGGTGAATACCGAGGGCAGGTTCACCTTCAGCCAGCCCAAGCGACTATTCCGCATGGGTGGCATGCGCGGCAATTTTCCCGACGAGTCCCCGTGCACGCCGCGATACGATGTCACTCCGGACGGCCAGCGCTTTGTCTATGTGCGCAAGGTGTTACACTGACGAGCCTGTCGTCCGCAAATATTCTGTCCGGGCACCGAGGAGTTGATTTTGCAGTCAGCCACGATTTTCCCGGCGCTCCCTGTCCCTGTCTCAAACCTCGAACTGAATGAGAACATGAAGCTTGCGTATCCTCCGTCAATCTCTCCGTATGGCACTCAGCGCCCTTCAGTTGTTGGCCGCCGCGCCGGCGGCGGCCAAATCCCGAACCACACTCCCATGTGGAGAACCTCGCACTGCGGCACGAACTTGGCGTTCTCCAGCGCTCGGTAAGCGACGAAGCTGACGGCCGGCTGATCGCTTGGCGCCAGTCAACCACAGGGCGGGGAAATCAGTCGCCGGACGGGAAGTGGCTCCCCACCTTGGACGACTTTCGAACTCTCCAACCCCTCTCGGCTGATTCTCGCGCTCACGCTCCAGGCTGTCCGGCTGGCAGTCGTGCAACCAACTCTGCCTTGACCCTGGTGACGAGTTCAGGCCCCTTTGCGGTCTGATCGGTCGCCCCGAGTGCGCGGTACAGGCCCAGGACGCGGTTCATCGCTGCGACGATCGCGTCGTCCGTAATCGTGGCCGCGGAGAGCCCACCAACGTCCTGTGGTGTCGGGTTGGCTTTCGCAAGGGCGGTACACGTCGCGTCCATCGCGACATAGAACCCGATGTTCGTCTGGTCCTTCGTGTCCAAGCCCGCCGCGTCCGACCTCACAACGTTGTCCACCCGCTTCATCAGCAACGCACAGTTCAAGTAGACCGCTATCGGGTAGTCCCTACTGAACACCTGCTCGTACTCCGTATCCCGCTTCAAGAGGGATGACGGTCGCGCTCTGGCATCATTGGGGCGCTGAAGCGCAATGGCCATCACTGCCTGCGCGAGGTGGGGAATACTCACGATCTTCTCGATCGGCTTCCCCTCGTTCTTGTAGTGGTTCTTCCGACGGTCGTAATACAACCCGTGGGGAGCCAAGTACTGCTCGATATCCCGATGAATGACCTCTGTCGCCCGCAGGGACGCGATCGGAATCGCGGTCTGGCTGTTCGTGGCCTTGATAATGCGATCCCTGCTCTCCGGCGCCGGCGGCACGATAACCCGGACCAAGAGGTTGCGCGCCTCGTGCTCCGTGTTGCTCGCCTTGAAGTAATTGAAGATCACCGTGGACGTCTGGAGACCATTCACGATCTGCGGGTCCTCGATCGTCAACGTCTTCCCGCTCAGGGTCGCGTTCGCTGCGACCACGGTGATCCCATTGTTCAGCCACCAGAACTCGTCCGCACTCCCCTCGCGCAACGTCGTCTGGATCTGATCGTTCACCTCCGTCGTGCCCTGGTAGTCACGCACGTTCGACTCGAAGATCGACCGCGTCAGGTTCCCCTTCTCATCCGTGATGAACGCGTGATACTCCTTCAGACTGACCAGGCAAACGAACGCCACCGCACCGGACGAGCAGATCGGGTTCTCGGCGAGGCGCAGGCTGAACGTGGCGCGCGGCGCCCGGCGCGCGAGCGCGAGAAGCTCGCTCGCCCCAAGGAACTGGAACTCCACCACTGATGAGGAGAACAACCCCTTGACGACATCCTTGAGCTGGTCCGCCTTGCGCTGCACGTTCGGGTGCACCTAGTCGCCCTTGCTCGCGTACCGATACCGGACCGACAAGAGCGGGAAGCGCGACGCGAGGGTCTCGTACGTGGCACGGAACCGCCGGATGTTCTCGATCACATCCTCGTTGTACACGCCCGCGAGCGATCCCACGTCCTTGGACAGGTTGAGGAGGTCTTCGGTGAACGCCCGCAGGCGGTCGATGCTCGTTTCCGTAAACGACGCGGACGTCTTGGACTGGAGGAGATAGAGTTCGATCTGGACGTTGCGTTTCAGCCCGGAGAGGTCCGTGTCGTCCTGGACGAGTTCGCCATTCGCGAACAAATAGATCGCGTCGACTCCGCCGTCGCCGCCGTCTCCGACGATGCCGGATTCGAGCTCGTCATAGGAGAGGTCGTAGTCCTTGACGATCTCCCCGGCAGTGAAGAGCTCGAAGAACTTGCTTGCCGACAACGTCGGCCCCAACTCCTGGTGTCGCTGCTCCAGGATCTTGTCCAGGATGATCCGATCATTACTCGTCATAGATGCTTCCACCATCGGCAAGGCCCCGCCTCATCGTGTCGCCGCTCTTGATCGGCGCACAGGACGAGGGGTGCTTGGCCCACTCTTAATCCTTTCCAAGAGTTCCTGGGCGATCGCGTACGACCGTCCCCTCGCGACAACCTATGGCCTCCGTCGGACCACCTCTCACCGGATGCCTCGCATCAGTGAATATCACGCTAGTACTCCCACTCCTCGTGCCGCAACGGTAGCCGGTTGAGGATCTCCCGGTAGAACTTCCATCGTGGCACGAACCGATCCATCAAGCTGATGAACCGGGCGTTGTGGGTCGGCTCCAAGAGGTGGACCATCTCGTGCACGACGATGTACTCCAGGCACTCGCGTGGCTTCTTCGCGAGCTCGGAATTAAGACGAATCGTGCGAGTACGGTGGTTGCAACTTCCCCACTTCGTCTTCATCCGCTGCACGAACACCCGCGCCACGCGAACGCCGAGCAACGGCTCCCACCGCGCCACAAGCGGCGTCACCGCTTCCTTCACGAGATGGCGATACCACTCGTCGAGCACCGCCTGGCGTGCGCTCTCGCTCGTTCCGGGCCGCACCCGCAACACCAAGCGCTGGTGGCCGTGCTCAACGGCTGGCGCCCGGTCCTCCTCGACCACCGTGAGGAGGCATCGCCGGCCAAACACGTAATGACTCTCACGATCGAGCAACTCGCGGGGCGTCTCGCGCTCCTGCTCGCGCAACTTACGCTGTTGCGACCGAATCCACGAAAGCTTGGCAGCCGCGAACGCACGAATCGTCTCGTCACGCATCCGCAACGGCGCCGCGATCCGTACCTGCACGGATGCCCGTTCAGACAGTAAACTCAACAACAGTTGACGCGGCGAATCCAGGAGAAGCTCGCCGAGGCAGCCAGTAAACGGAACGGCAACACGGAACTGGCGCAACCCGCACCGGGCGTACCTGAAGTCCCGCCGAGCCTCGCCGAAACCACGCCAGCTACAACAATCCTTCAGTAGGCCATCCCACTCCTCCATTCGCCACGAAGCGATCGACGGCAGCCTTGTGCGTAACACGGTAGACTGATAATGTTTGAGAGGAGGAATGGCGCTCAAGACGATCGAAACTCGCTACGAGGCGGGCGATCCCCGCCTGATGCCAGCCTACTCGCTCGGAGAGGCGGCGCACTACTTGCGCATGCCGGAAGGAACGTTGCGAAGTTGGGTAGTGGGCAGGTGGTATCCCGTTGCGGGACAGGCGAAGCGGTCCAAGCCTCTGGTCCACCTGGATGATCCCAAGAAGCAATATCTTTCCTTCATCAACCTCGTCGAGGCGCACGTCCTTGCTGCCATTCGGCGTCGCCACGGTGTCAAGCTCCCGAAGGTTCGCACCGCGCTGGATTACGTAAAGCGACAGTTCCATATCGAACGTCCGCTTATCGACCAAACATTCCAGACGGATGGGCTCGACCTTTTCGTTGAGCGCTATGGCGACTTGATCAACGCGTCCCGCGAAGGGCAACAGGCGATGAAGGAGATCATCAGCGTTTACCTCAAGCGCATTGAAAGGGACACGAAGGGCCTTCCGATCAAGCTTTACCCGTTCACTCGCGACAGCGAATCGGATGCCGCGCCCAAGACGGACCCGCGCGTGGTCGTCATGAATCCGGCAGTCTCCTTTGGCCGACCCGTGATCGTGGGCACGGGCATCCCGGTTTCATCCATCTACGAGCGATACCGGGCCGGCGATTCCGTCGCGGACCTCGCAAAGGACTTCCGTCTAGACACCAGTGCCATCGAAGAAGCAATCCGCTGCGAAGCCGCCTGATGAAACGATATTCTTCATCGACCGGTCGCTGGGCATAGAACCCATCCGAACCGAGCTTCTCAGCGCCGGTCTCGCAGTCGAGATCCACGACGACCATTTCGCGCGTGACGAGGAAGACCGCGTCCGGCTTCGGACAGTCGGCGAGCGGGGCTGGGTCGTTCTTACCAAGGATCAAAGGCTGCGATACCGTCCGTTGGAGATCGCGGCGCTGAGAGCCAGCAAAGCCCGGGTGTTCGTCCTTACGGCGGGGAATCTTCGCGGCACTGAGATCGCGGCCGTCTTCGTGACCGCGCTGCCACGGATTTACAAGGTCCTGCACTCCTTACCGGGACCATTCGTCGCCCGCGTTTCACAATCGGGGCACGTCAAGGTCACATGACCTGACCCTACACCAGATCCGCTGGGTCACGTCGGGCATCGTCCTTATAGGAAAAACATCGGGCTTCGTCTCCACCAGCGGACCACGAATGCTGCTGACGACGGCGCGCGAGCGGCCAGATTGTGGAGTCCACGTGGAGTCCAATCCGCCCCGACTCGTGTTCTGGCGTCCAACTGGCGTCCCAATCGCCCAGCGCTAATTAAGTCTCGTGTTATCATAGAAGGGCACTCGTAAGTGATTGATATTTTTTGCTTGGGGTGCAAGAGGTCCCGGGTTCAAATCCTGGCGGCCCGACCAAACAACTCATTCCCCACCACCCTCCTCATACCTCTTTCTCGGCAGCATCACCAAAACCGCGGCGCCCGCGGTTCGGCATTTCAATTCAACAGCCAACATCTCTCGGTAGGATTGGCAGAATCTCCGCATCCCGTGGCTCGCCGCGGCGGCAGTGGAACACTCTCTCTTGCCGAGTGGGTGAGAAGACAGATAGTATGCTGATGTGGCAATTCCAAGTGTGGCGAAGTCGGTTGGCGCGGGATCTGTCCAAGGCCGGTCCGCGCGCATTGTCTCCATCCAACGGTGGTCCATCGTCCTTCTGGTGGTTGGAGGGGCGTTGAACTATGTCGACCGGGCAACGCTTTCGGTGGCCAACAAGCTGATTCAGGAAGACCTGGGCATCCCCGTGGACCGCATGGGGCTTTTGCTTTCGGCATTCCTTTGGGCTTATGCATTCGCCCAACTGCCCGTCGGGGGGTTGATTGACCGGTTTGGTCCACGGCGGATGCTGGGGCTGGGGCTGTTCAGTTGGTCGGTTGCCCAGGCCGCGGGAGGCTTTGTTACGAATTTCGGGTCGTTTGTAGCAGCACGGTTCGCGCTGGGGGTTGGGGAGGCTCCTTTGTTTCCGGGCGGCGCGCGCGTAGTGCGCGACTGGTTCGGCATCAACGAGCGGGGCTTTGCTACGGGGCTTTGCCAGTCCGCATCGTCGCTCGGCAATTTTGTTGCAATTCCGTTGTTGACGTTCCTGATGCTGAGTCTGAGCTGGCGGTGGATGTTCATCATTGTCGGCGTGTTAGGGGTTGGGCTGGCGGCGATTTGGTGGGCGGTCCACCGGGATCCGGCGGAGGTTGAGCTAACCGCGGAGGAGAAGCGATACCTGACCGAGGGCGATGAGAATACGGCGACGAGACCGCCGACATTCGCCGAATGGCGGCAGTTATTCGCGCACCGCACGACGTGGGGAATGATCGCCGGGTTCTTCGGGACCATTTACACCCTTTGGCTTTATACGGGTTGGCTGCCTTATTATCTGGAACATGAGCGGCACATGAGTATTGCCAAGGTGGGAGTGGTGGCGGCCATCCCATACTTTTTTGGGTGCGTGGGCGCCGTGGCCGGCGGATGGCTTTGCGACTTTCTGACGCGCCGGGGCTGGACTCCGATGGGCGGCCGGAAAGTACTGATGGCTTCCTCGCTGTGCGGCATTTCGGCTTGCACGACGGCCGTGGTGTTCGCGGAATCGAACGAGCTTGCCCTGTCGCTGATTTCGGTGTCGCTGTTCTTGATTTACATCGCTTCCGCGGCCGCTTGGGCGACGGTGCCGGTGGCGGCGCCCGGACACTTCACTGCTTCGCTTGGTTCCATCCAGAATTTCGGCGGGTATCTGGGAGGGGCGCTGGCTCCGGCGGTCACCGGCTTCATCGTGGCGCGGACGGGCAGCTTTTCGCAGGCGCTGCTGCTCAGTGCGGCGATCAGTCTGGCCGGAGCGGCAGCGTATCTCCTGCTGGTGAGTCGCACGATTCACTCTGGCGAGAACGGGGCCGGATAGACGAATCCGGCTGACACGAT
Source organism: Bryobacterales bacterium (assembly GCA_020847975.1). Lineage (GTDB taxonomy): Bacteria > Acidobacteriota > Terriglobia > Bryobacterales > Bryobacteraceae > CADEFT01. The sequence continues at coordinate 21,941 of JADLBD010000220.1, forward strand.
ACGAGACAAGGCCTCGCCTCAGGACTCCCGCAGCAGCCATTTCGCGGCGTTGCGCTGCATCTTTTCGTACTCGGGATTCCACAAAGCGCTGATCAAGTGCCCCGGAGCCATGAAGCACACGCGGCCCTTGCCATAGTCATAGGCCCACACCGCTTCCGCTGAATTGCTGCGCCGGCCGGCGAGATCGGTGTAATCGAGCCCGTCCTCATTCACGCTCCGTGCGAGCACGTACTTGGGGTCCTTGTCGTAGACGACGTAATGCTGCTCATCAGTGACCACAAAGTCCTTCACACCGCGCGTAATGGGATGGTCCGGGTTGACGATCTTGACCTTGAACGGCCGGATGGGAGGATGGCCGACGTAGATGGCCCCTTCCACGTCACGATAGTCTTTGTTCGAAATCGAGGCTTCACTATTGTTGTGAAAAGCCCACAACGCGCCGCCTTCGGAAACCCACTGCTTGATGGCCTTCCCCTGCTCCTGCGTCATCCAGGCGCTGTAGCCGGAGCCGATCTTGCGCTGGATGGGCGGTACGCTGACAATCTTCTCCTTCTTCTCATTCCAGTAGATCTGGTGCCAGTAGCCGTTGTTGTACCGGCGGCCGTCGCGAAACATGATGAGAATCTTGTAGTTTCGAAGGTTCTCATAGGTGAGCAGCTTTTCCTGGTCGGTGAAGTCGATGGACAGCCCGCCGTCTTCCACCAGCGTAGCGGTCAACGCCGTGCGGATGTAGTCGGAGTTATGGGACTCATCTCCGCAGAGCGCGAAAGCCGTGGCGGTGCGCGCGGCGCCGCGAAGGCTCTGAATCGGAAGTCCAGCGGCGGCGCCGATGCCGCCGCAAACCGCGCGCATCAGAATCCGGCGAGTCATGTGTGTCTGCATTTTGCTGTTATATCCTCTTTCCCGCTCACGAAGCTACTGCGGCCGACCCTTCACCCTTGCCGCTACTCCTAAACCTCCACTGGTTACCTCGATCCGATCTCCCTCAAAAACCGGATAGAGAGCCAAGGGGGAGCCGGTAAGAATCAACTGGCCGCGGCGGAGCCTGCGGCCGAAGCGCGCCAGATGATCAGCCAGCCGGATAATGCTGCCAAACGGAAATTCAGGCAGCGCCTGGCCGCTTGCCAAGCCGAGGACCTCGCCGTTCCTTACTATTTCGATCCGTCCGTCGAGCAGCGCCCTGGCATCGCGAGCGGACGGTTCGAACTGTGGCAACACGACGCCCGCATGAAGAGCGTTGTTGGCAATCAGTTCCTGAGCGCAATGAGGCGTGTTCCGGAACACGTAGTTGTGAAGTTCGATCACGGGAAAGGCTGTGGCCAGGACCTGGTCCGCGTGAGCGCGGAGCCAGTTCGAATCCGGTATGTCCTCCGCCAGCCTCACCCCGAACTCTCCTTCGATGGCGAGGTTCTCATGCCGGGCAGGATCGAGCACAACGCCGGATGGATAAACCTCGGTCTGGTAGATGTGCCCGAAGACGGGCTGGTCCAGCCCAAACTGCGTTTGAATGGCCGCGCTGAGACAGCCAATCTTGTAGCCGGCCACCGGCTCGCCCCGTGCTTCCCGAAGCCGGGCGGCTTCCATCTGAAGCCTGTACGCCTCCTCTACAGTGAGCGTCAGAACTTCACTCGCGAGACGCGCTCCCGGCTGGTGCCGATCGTAATCGGCTACCCACTGCTCTGCCAGTTCCTGTAGGTCCATCACCTGTATCATCTGGTCCGCGGGCCCGCCGCACCCCGGCGAACTCCTCATCTATAGTACTTTGAGTTCGGAGCTGCCGTAATATGAACAGAAGACGATTCTTGCTGAATGGTGGGGCCGCCACAGCAATCCTGCGGTACGCGCAGGCGATGCCTCCCTCCCGAATCCGGCTGGTCGATATAATCCATCACACTCATACCGATCTTGGCTACACCGAACTACCCTCCGTAATCCGCGACCTCCAAATGCGCTATCTGGACGCCGCTATTGACTGCTGCCAAAGCAACAGCGCCTTCCGCTGGACCGTCGAATCCCTCGTGACCTTGGACAATTGGTGGCGAGCGTCTGGCGCCGCGCGGCGCGAGGAGTTCGTCAGCCTGGTCCGCTCCGGCCGCATGGATGTAATGGCCATGCCATTCAACCAGACCCCTTTCATGAATGCGGCGCAGTGGCGCCGGATGATGAATTGGGTCCCGCCGGACCTGTGGCGCAGGCTGAACATCCATGTCGCGATGCAGAACGACGTCAATGGCATCCCCCGAGCGGGCGCAATGGCTCTGCTCGGCCGAGGAGTGAACCACCTGCTGATGGGAATCAACGCCGACAGCGGCGGGCCGCCATTCTACCGGCCATCCGCATTCTGGTGGAAGATGCCGGACGGCAAGCGCATGTTCGTATGGCTGGGCGAGCACTACGGCAGCGCGATGAACTATCTCAAGGCCGCCCGCGATGGCACGCGCATGCTCGACGATGAGCAGCACGTTCGCGCCGCGCATGCCGAATTCAACAAACGCATCGCCGGCATCGAAGCCGATGGCTACGCCTTCGAACGGCTCATCCTCACCTTCACACACCCGCTGAACTACGACAATGGCGGCCCGTTCCCGACTCTTGCCCCGTTTGTCGCCGCCTGGAACCGTCTCGAGTTGCAGCCCCGCCTGCGGCTGACGACGGCGACCGATGCGGTCACTGCCATGGAGAAGACCGTAGGCGCGGGAATCCCCGAGATGTCCGGTGAGTGGACGGACTGGTGGGCCAACGGCGATGCATCCGGCCCACGCGAGGTAGCTGCCAGCCGTCTGGCCAAGCGGAATCTTGCGGCGGCGAATTCCTCTGTGTTCGGACCCATGCCGGCTCGCGGCACGGCGGCGGTGGAAGATGCCCTTCGCGACTTGTGCCTGTTCGACGAACACACCTGGGGATCGCATCGCAGCGTATCCGAGCCCTACAGCGCCGACACTCTGGCACAGTACACCGAGAAGGGCGATCTCGCCTATAGCCCGATGGGCAGCGCCGATATCCTGCTGCGGCGCCGCGTTCGCGCCAAGGTGGACCCCATGCCAGCGGGCACATTTGCCATCAATCCCACGCCCGCGGTCCTCTCCGGTTGGGCCGGCGAAGGAGAGCAACGGTTCTGGGTGGAGCGCCTCGGCGCGCATTCCATTGCCGCGAAAACCGATGTTCCGCCATCTTCCGCAATGCCCGATCTTCGTAAGAACTCATCCGGCTGGCCGGTAGCCGCCTCCTGGAACGGCATGGCGAGGGCTCTGTTCGACGGCCCCTGTGGCGACTTCATCTGCACGCAAACCATTCCTCCGGCTGACCGGCGCACGATTACCGGACTGCATGCGAAATTCGACCCCGCCAGGCGAAGAGCTGCCTTCCGCGAGTCGCGAGCTACCTATTCGGCCGCCACATCGCGCGAGACCCCGCACACCATCGTCGTCCGGCAGGAGTTCCAGCACGAGCGCGTGGCGCATGCCGCCCGCGAAATCGAACTGTGGAGGCGCGAACCACGGGCGCGCCTTCGCGTTCGCTTCGACCGCCTCTCTTCCCTTGCGCCCGAGGTCATACACCTCGAGTTCGCATTCCCGGCCGGCCATCCGTTGCCCGTCGTATCGAGCGGCGGAGTTCCCTTCACTCCCTATCGCGATCAACTCCAGGGCGCCTGCCGGGACTACTTCGCCATTGACGGCTGGGCGCACTACGCTACCGGCGAAGGCCACTGGCTGTGGGTGACTCGCGACGCCCCGCTGGTCTGCATCGGCTCACCGCACGTCGTGGAACGGCACACCGCGGAGCCCGAGGCCCGAAACAGGATCCTTGCCATTGTGTTCGATAACTGCTGGCACACGAATTTCGTGGCCGACAGCCACGGGACGTTCGAGTTTCAGTTCGAATTCGCCTGGAGTGATCGCATGGACCATCCCGGAAACCTTGGCGAAGCCCTGTCCGCGGATCTCATCGCTCGCGTCAATCCGCCATTTCACGAGACGGAAGAGGAGCTGAAGCACATCTACCGTCCCTGAACGGCAAGCCTACTCAACCGGCTTCCACTTGTCCTTTTCCTGTTCGCGCTCGATGTAAGGAATGCCGCGCTCCATCCAATCCGGGGCGGAAGCCCCTTTCAGATAGTGATCGAAGAACTGCTGCATGCGCATGGTGTAGTCCTTCTGGTTGGCGCGCTTGAGCAGGTGGTGCGGCTCTCCGTTGTAGTTGAACAGGTATGCTTCCTTGCCGAGCCGGCGGAGCGCGAGGAACAATTCAATCCCCTGATACCACGGCACGGCGTCATCGGCGTCATTGTGCAGAATCAGGAGCGGAGTGTGAATCGCGTCGGCGCGAAATAGCGGCGAGTTGTCCAGGTAACGCAGCGGGTATTCCCACAAAGATCCTCCAATGCGGCTCTGCGACCGTTCGTACTGAAACTGGCGCGGCAGGCCGGAACCCCAGCGGATGCCGTCGTAGGCGCTGGTCATGTTCGCCACGGGCGCGCCTGCTTCGGCCGCGCGAAAGCGATTCGTCCGCGTCACCATATACGCAATCTGGTAGCCGCCCCAACTGTGACCCTGAATGCCGATTGCATTTTCGTCGATGTAGCCCTTGTCCACCACCGCCTGCACCGCCGGCAGCACACACTTGAGCGCGCTTTCGCCGGGATGGCCGGTGGTATACACGATGTCCGGCGTCAGAACGATGTAGCCGTTGCTCACGTAGTAGCTGAAGTTGACGGAATGGTGCGGAGCGGGAGCGCGGAACGTGTGGACGGTTTGTGACAGACGCTCGTAAATGTAGACGATGAGCGGATACTTTTTGTGCGGGTCGAAGTTTTCGGGCTTGTACACCGCGGCGCGAAGCGGAGTCCCATCCTGGTTGCGATAAGTGATGAGTTCCGCGCTGCCCCAGAGCAACTGCTCCTTCTGCGGATTCGCGTTGCTCACCTTACGCAGATTTCCGAATGAGCGGTCGACCGCCAGCAGGTCCCCGAATTCGTCAAAGCGCGTTGCCGAAAGCAGCAGCACATCCGCCTTCTTGGCCTTTACAGGATTGGTAAAGGCTTTCGCGGCCATGATGAGCCTGCGCGGCGGTGCATTTCCATTCAACCTTGCTTCCCAAAATCCCGTGTCGCGTGTTTCGAGATTCTCGGCGCGCAGCAGGAGCGGCTCCGCTGGATCGATGCCGGTGCGATCCTCCCCAAGCCGGACATACCGCAGTGCGACCTTCCCACTGCGTCCCATGCCCTGAGTGATGTTCCGCCCGGAGACTCCATCGGGAGAAAACTCCCAGATATCGTAGCGGTCGTAAAGCAGCACGCGACGGCCGTCCCTGGTCCATCCGGCCGCGCCGTAGGGCGCCGGTGTGCCCGGCAGGTCGAAGTCTTCGTCGTGAAAGGCAACGCCGATGCCTTGGGTAAGGTTCACGGACTTTCCGGTGGAAGTGTTGAGACAAAGCCAGTCGCGGCCATTGAAGGTGACCGCGTGCTTGCCGTCGGGCGATTGGAGGAGTGGGCCATGGTGTTTGCGCATCAATAGCGTGCGCGCGCCCGTTACCAGGTTGACACGATAGGAATCGCTGTATCCTTGGTCGTACTCGACAAGACTGCGGTAGTCGCGATCATCCTCGCCGATGGCGGAGTCCGCTGGTTCATCGAGCGATACGCTGCCCATCGACGGATCCGCCAGTTGCACGACACGCTTGTCGCGGATGTGGTAGACGGCGCGATAACTGCGATTGCGGTCGCGCGTGGCGCGCACCTTCTGCATCGGCTGCACATTGTCGTCCTTCCAATGCCAGAGATCGACGACAGCCCGTTCCCCGCTCCCATCCGCGGGCGGCCGCGGCGGGCGCGAGGGAGCAGTAGAGAAGAACAGCCGCTGCCCGTCTTTGGAAAAGTGGAGCGCGGCGCTGTCCACCAGCGACCATTTCTCTGGCAACCCACGCGATGAGGAATCCACCACGGCGGCCGCCTCGCCCCTGCCGCGCGGCCACAGATAGAGCTTGAACTTGGGCTGCTTCGAGGCGGTGTCATCGCGGGTGCTGAGAAAGGCCAATTGCGTCTGCTGGTCGTCCCAGGCGAGCCGCCGGTACCGGCCCTTGCCACTGAGCACCGGCCTCGCATCTCCCCCCGCCGTCGCCACAGCGTAGACCCCGTTGTGATCTTCCTTCCTGGATGACGCGGCATAGACCAGGAGCCCGCCGTCCTTCGAGAGGCTGTACTCCGTCACATCCTCGAATTTTCTCTCAGACTGATCCGTCAGGCGGCGGAGCACCAACTCCGAGCCGGGACGGGGGGCGGCGGTGGAGGGAGTCTCTTTTGCCGGCTCTGCTTCCCCCAGTTCCCGCTGGTAGGCCAGCCACTCACCGTTTTCCTCGGCCAACCCAAAGCCGCGAATGTTCTTGAGGCGCACAACTTCGCCACCCGATAGGGGGAGCAGCACCAGCCCGCCTTTGGGCATTTCCTGTGGCTTCTTCTTTTCTTTTCGGGCCTTGTCGGCGGCCGCTTTCGCCGGGTAGGTAGTGAACACCAGGTAGCGCTCGCCGGCGGTGAAGGCGAGCGCCAGGTTGCCGGAGTTCGTTGTCTCGCCTTCGGGCGCCGCCTCGCCCTCGCCATCGGCCGCGGGCGGCTTGGCCCCGGCCGGCTCCCTCCGCTCGATCCCTGTCTCGAGGTTCTTCAGAACCACCTCCCCGTCCCCTTCCTGCGGCATCAGAACATAGGCGAGCCAGCGGCCATCATCCGAGAGCTTCTGGCTGCTGATCGTCTTCCAGACATCGTAGTCGCGATGAGTGAGCGGACGCTTGCCGCCGGACTGCGCGAACGATGCCGCGCCAATAATCGCCAACAGGCAGACAACAGCAGGACCTATCCTTGCGGGAAGCCTCATGATGATGCATATTCTATCGCTCGCAAGGCCGGCGCCTCCGGCAGCGCGCCGAACTTGCGCACACGCCGCCCGTAAGCCGCCAAAGCCTCCCGTAGAGACTGCTCGTCGAAGTCCGGCCACAGCAGCGGCAGAAACACCATCTCGGCGTAGGCGCACTCCCAAAGCAGGAAATCACTCAGACGCTGCTCTCCGGCGGTCCGGATGAGCAGATCCACGTCAGGGCCGAGGACGGCCGTGAACTCCTCCCTCGTGCGGGCATTCCGCGAGGCCTCGAGAATGGCGTCTCGCGACGAGTAATCCACCGCGAGCCGCAGATGCAGCCGGCTGCCGGGCGCGGTCTCGCCTTCGGCGGATTCTATCAGTGGGATCAGATCACCCGGCAGCCGGTCCCGTCTGCCAATGACGCTCAGGCGGATGCCCTGGCGCCGGCATTCCTCGATTTCCGTAAGCAGGTAGTGCCGGAACAGCAGCAGGAGCGCGCTGACTTCGGCCTTGGGGCGCTTCCAGTTATCGGAGGAGAAAGCATATAAAGTCAAGGTTTGGATGCCGAGGCGGATGGCCGCTTCAGCGGCGCGGCGAACGGCCTTGGCGCCTTCGCGGTGGCCTTCAAAGCGTGGAAGGGCGCGAGCGGAGGCCCAGCGGCCGTTTCCGTCCATGATGATGGCGACGTGTCCTGGAATATGAAAAGTTCTTTCTGTCATAAAGTACAGCCCCACAAAAAAATCCCCCGTCTTCCGCCCCCTTACTGACCCGCCCTCATCGCCTTGATCAGCGCCTCCATGTGGTCAAGATACTGGTTCAGCGCTTTTCGCCCTTCGCCTGTCAATCGGTATTCGGTCCGCGGCATGCGCCCGTCGAAATATTTTTCGCACGTGATGTAGCCCGCTTCTTCCAGCCTCCGGGCGTGAATACTCAGATTCCCATCCGTCGTGTCCAGCAGTTTCTTCAATTCAGTAAACGTCAGCGATTCGTTGGCGGCGAGCGCGCTCACAATCGCCAGCCGGATCCGTTCATGAATGAGCCGGTCGAACTCCGGAACCCGGGCGGTTTTGAGAGTTGGCGCGGATGCCGGTTTGCCATCGGGATCGCCCATCTGCTTGCGCGCGAGATTGCTGATCTTACCCACCGTACCTCCTTGCGATCAACACTCCAAATACCACGTGTAGAACACCGAAACCCGCCAGCAGGAACCAGTTGCCCCAGGATTCCGGAGAGAAGAGGCACACCGCACCCAACCCAACGAAACAGGCGCCCATGGCAGGGACAATTCGTACCGAGAATGCCCCACCCGTCATGACGCCGGTCCCATAGAGCAACAGCCAGAGCCCCGGCAGCAGCCGCGCCTGCCCGACGGGAAACAACGCCCCCGTGAGGATGCACCCCGCCAGCAGAGGCGGAGCGAAGCTGAGCGCGAACTTTCGGGAGGGGGCCGAAAAAACGGTGGACCCACCCTCCACAGCCTTGCGATGCATGGAGTAGATGCCGATGCCGATGGCGAGCAAGGCCTCGAGAAGCCAGATGGAGAGCCAGCGCTGCGTGTCGGCTTGCAAGCCGGCGAGGATCGCGGCCACAACGGCGGAGACGCCCATGGCGACGCCGCCCCAACCGGGGACGGCAGTAAAACTGGAAGTCCGCTCCATGGTTTCGCGGATGAAGCGAAGGTTGTCGAGTGCATGCTGGTGGATGGGGACGGGCTTGGGGCGCGCCGGGAGCATGGATAAAGGATAACGGCGCCACGAAATAATGTCAAGTACTTTATAACAACAAGTAGAACAGCAAGGACGCCGCTGCTCGCTGTCTTCTACTTCAAACGCGGCACGTGCTCAGGTCCTACCATCACCCGAATGGATCGGGCTTTCATGCGTTTCAGAATACAGGGAAACCCCGCCCGCGAGAATCCTTAATGGCTGTGCCGCGGGATCTCCTTCCCCACGTCCCGGTACTTCACCGCAAACTCGAGCACCGCTCCCGTCTCCTGCTGGCCGACGTGCGTGCGGAACATCTCCTGCCACGGCGTCTGGTGTGGCGGCAGGTCAATCTTGCATTCCGCATGGCGGCGCGCAATCTCCTCATCACTGATGAGCACATCCACTCGGCGCGACTTCAGATCCACCCGCAGTTTGTCGCCCGTCTGAAGGATCGCCAGGTTGCCGCCCACCGCCGATTCCGGACACACATGGAGAATCGAGGGACTGTCGGAAGTGCCGCTCTGCCGCCCGTCACCGATACACGGCAATTTGTCGATGCCGGCCTTTACCAGTTCATCAGGAGGCAGCATGTTGACCACTTCCGCCGCGCCCGGATACCCCACCGGCCCCGTGCCGCGAATCACGAGAATGGACGAGGCGTCAATTTCGAGCGAAGGGTCGTTGATGCGTTCGTGATAGTCCTCCGGCCCCTCGAATACGATGGCGCGGCCCGTGAAGCAATCCTCCTCGCCGGGCGTCGAGAGAAACCGTTGGCGGAACTCGGAAGAGATCACCGAGGTCTTGATGATGGCGGAATCGAACAGATTGCCGCTGAGCACGAGGAAGCCGGCGTCTTTCATCAGAGGATTGCCATAGGGCCGGATGACGTTGTGATCCTGGCTGCGCGCGTCGCGATAGTTCTCCCCAACGGTCTTGCCCGATACGGTGAGCGCCCCCGTGTGAATCTTACCCACCTGCATCAGTTCGCCGAAGACAGCGGGAACGCCGCCGGCAAGATGGTAGGCCTCGCCCAGGAATTCCCCCGCCGGCTGGAGATTCACGAGCAGCGGAATCTCATGTCCGATGGTCTCCCACTCCTTCAACTGCAGATCGACGCCTACATGGCGCGCGATGGCGATGAGGTGGGTGGGGGCATTGGTCGATCCGCCGATGGCGGAGTTGACGACGATGGCATTTTCAAAAGCCTCTCGCGTGAGAATCCTGCTCGGAGTCAGGTTCTCCCGCACCATCTCCACGATGCGCCGCCCGGTGAGATACGCCATTTGCGCCCGCTCCCGGTAGGGCGCGGGAATAGCGGCGCAGCCGGGCAGCGACATTCCCAGCGCTTCGGCAAGCGAATTCATCGTGGTGGCGGTGCCCATGGTGTTGCAGTGGCCCGGGCTCGGCACCGAAGCGGCCACCATCTCCATGAACTGCGGATAATCAATCTCCCCCGCCGCATGCAGACGCCGCGCCTCCCACACCGCCATGCCGCTGCCGGCCAGTTTGCCCTTGTAATAGCTGTTCAGCATGGGGCCGCCGGAAAAGACGATGGCGGGGATGTTGACCGTGGCCGCGGCCATGATGGCCGCGGGCGTTGTCTTGTCGCAACCCGTGGTGAGCACGACGGCGTCGAAGGGATTACCGTGCAGCGTCTCCACCAGGCCGAGGTAGGAGAAATTACGGTCAATGGCGGCCGTGGGCCGCCGGCAGCTTTCCTGGATGGGATGGACCGGGAATTCAAACGGGATCCCTCCGGCGTCGCGAATCCCCTCACGGATACGCCCGGCCAACTCGAGGTGGTGGCGGTTACAGGGCGAAATATCGCTGCCGGTCTGGGATATGCCGATGATCGGCCGCCCGGACTGGAGTTCCTCCCGCGTCAGCCCGTAGTTGGGGAACCGTTCCAGATAGATGGAAGTCATCCCCGGATTGTGGGGATTGTCGAACCAGCACCTGCTGCGCAGTCTGCCGGCGCACTCGCTCTTAGCTTGGGAATAATCGCTCATGGAAGCGACTATTTTACTCGATTGGCGAGGAGCCTGATGCGCGAACCAGCCGGAGTGGATTCTGCCGCCGCGTGGACGATTACTCGTTCTGTTCAGCTTCCAGAAGACCTTCCAATTCAGGCAGGGTCAGAAGGTCCTTCCGCCGGCCGGCCGCTTTCTTTGCTTGAATGAGCGCCCGTAAATCCAGGGCTCGCAGACGCCGGCCAAATGCGTCAACCTCCACCGACGCCGCGTATGCCTCGTCATACGTCCCGATACCGGAGACTTCCGCTAAGAGATCAATGATGCCTAAGTCTGTGGTAAGCGTAAACACGGTCCCATTGGCTAGCGTGGCTGCGTCCCATACAAACGGCAGATCATCCGGAAACTCGCGCGGGCGCGGATGGTATGGGGCCAATGCCGTGGCCAGCTTCCCGAGGTTCTCCCTGTCCCGGGAATAGCAGATGTCAAGGTCATTGGTGACGTGCGCGCTGCCGTGAAAGATCGCCGCCCATCCCCCAATGACGACGAACTTCACACCGGCATCGCAGAGACGTTGAATGGCAAGCTCAAAGTTCATACCCTACGCTTGCGGGCAATGCCACGAACAGATTCAGCGGTTTGCGCCACTGCGTGCATGCGCTTGGCCCGTTCTGCCGGACTTAGTTTGATCTGTTCTATCAGCAGGGTGATATCAACGCCGAATTCCTTCGCCGCCTCCACCTTGCCGCCAGGTATGGGGTTCCGCAATCGCTCAATTGCACGGGCAAGAGCGGAACCTGTCAGGGGCCGCAGCGAATTCACAGCTTCAGTTTACCGTAGCCCGTCCTACTCCACCGCCCGTGGAGCCTTGTACCCGGCCTTCGCAATAATCTGGTACTTGACCGGCTTTCCCTTCTCGTCCGTCACCTTCAGCGGATCGCCCGTCGCCGGGTTCACCAGTTCCACTTTGATCTTCCGGTATGACCCGTCCCGTTCCTGATTCGTCGGCGCGTAGGTAACCACATACTGGTTCCGCAGCGCTGCGTGAATCGCCCGGAAAATCCCCGGAAACTCGCCATAGAACCGCGGGAAGAACGCCTGCCCGCCCGTTTCCTTGGAGAATGTCCGCAGGCTGTTGTCGGCTTGCAGAAAATCCAGCCGCTGAATAGCGCCCATGTATCCGCGCGCGTCCAGGTATTCTCGCAGCGCCTGCATCAACCCCAGCGCGTAAATCGGCACGCCGGCGTTTTGCAGCGACTTGCGGGTCTTGTCGAACGTCAACTTGCTGAATGTGTCGATGCCGCTCGCAATCAGGACAATTGCTTTGCGCCCTTCAATCTCCGACATCCGGTCCGCGGTGTCCACCAGCGCATCATAAAGGTTCGACTCCGAATACGCCGCAATGCGCAGCCGCTGCAACGCTTCCTGTGTCTGCCTCCGGTCAGTTGTGAAGTCGGAAAGAATCTCCGGCCGCAAATCATAAGCGATTACCGCCACGTAATCATCCGGTTTCAGAGTCTCCACGAACCCATACGCCGCTGTCAATGTCTGGTACCACGGCTCGCTCCAATATTGCTGGAACAGGTTGCTGAACTCGATTACCATCGCCACGGTCATCGGCGCTTCGCCCATGCTGAATGTCGCAATCTTTTGCGGCACGTTGTCTTCGAGCACCCGGAAGTTCCCGCCCGGAATGCCCGGAATGAAGCGTCCTTTGTTGTCCAGCACCGCCACATCCACGCTCACCGTCACCGTATCGCTGCGGAACGTGGCTGTAGGCGTGGGACTCTCCTTGTCTTTCCTCATCAGCTTCGAAGGGATCTTCGGCTGCTCGGCCTCCGCGGGCTGCCCGGAATCGCTCTTCTTCCGCGGCTTCGCCACCGTCTCAGAGGATTCCTTCTTCGGTCCCTGCGCTTCCAATGTCACCCAAAGGCCGGCAATGGCTAACACGGTGACGGAGACGAGCAAACGCTTCCAGATATACATGGGTGAATCCTTAGGCAAACTATACCACTATGGTGGATGCACGGACCGCCGGGACGGTTTCCCGGCCCTCTTTCATATACTGGTGGAACTATGAAATTGCGTGATTGCTGCCTCGTCTTCGCAAATCTGGGATTGCTGATGGGGCAAAGCAGCCAGCCTCCACTGAAGGTTCCCGATTCCGTCATCCTCGAGCGCGACATTGATTACGGTTCGAAATACGGCGGCAAACTCGCCATGGATATTGCCCGTCCCAAAGGCGAGGGGCCCTTTCCCGGCATCCTCATGATCCATGGCGGCGGATTCCGCGCCGGCCAGCGCCAGTCCTACCTGCCCATGGCGATTCGCCTTGCCGGGCACGGCTACGTGGCGGCGACGGTCTCCTACCGCCTCGCGCCTCAGTACCAGTTCCCCTCGCCCGTCTATGACGTCAAGGCCGCGGTCCGATTCCTTCGCGCCAACGCCCGGCGATTCGCCCTCGATGGGGCGCGCATGTGCGCCATGGGTGGTTCCGCGGGCGGCCATCTCGCGCTCTTCCTGGGTCTCACGGGAGGCGTTGCCGAATTCGAGGGCGACGGCGCGAATCCCGAGCAGTCGAGCACAGTCTCCTGCATTGTGAACTACTACGGGCCATCCGATTTCACCCGTATCTACGACAAGGGCGGCGATGCCGCCATCGTGCTCCCGCAGTTCCTCGGCGGCGATGTCAAACACGCCATGGCGGAGCACATCAAGGCGAGCCCGCTCCATTGGATCAGCCCTGATGATCCACCCGTCCTCTCCATCCACGGAACCAGGGACCCGCTGGTGCCCTACGAACAGTCCGTCTGGCTCACTGAGCGCCTCCTCGCCGCCGGCGTCAACGCGGAACTCGAGACCATCGCCGGAGCCGGGCACGGCTTCCGCGGCGCCGATGCCGAACGCGCCGAAACGCGCGCCATCGCCTGGTTTGACAGATACCTCCACAAGCCCGCGCCCGGCCGCAAAGTCATCATCTCCAACCACGGCAAGGGAGCCGAGATCCTCTGCCTCGATTGGCCCTCCGGCAGAGTCCTGTGGCGCGTTCCCAACAACAGCGGGCACGATGTTCAGGCGCTTCCCAACGGCCACGTGCTCTTCACCCGCGATCCCAAGGGCGTCGTCGTCGAAATCGACGAAAACCAGAAAGAAGTCTGGACCTTTTCCGAAGGTCTCAAGCGCCCCGTCAGCGCTCAGCGCCTCTCCAATGGAAACACGGTCATCGGCGACATGGCGCTCGGCAAGGTGATCGAAGTGTCTCCCCAGGGCCACACCGTCTGGCAATACGAAAATCCCGACCTCGGCGAAAACCACATGCGCCTCTCCCGGCGTACTCCCCAGGGCACCACCCTCATTGCAAACGAACGGCTCGGCAGGATCATCGAAGTGGACCACGCAGGCAAAATCGTCTGGACCTATCAGATGCCGCCGCTGCGCAAACCCTACCTCGCTCAGCGCCTCCCCAATGGAAACACTCTCATCAGCATGGCCGAACCCGGGGAAGCCGTCGAGGTCGATCGCGAGGGAAAAATCGTTCATGCCGTGGGCGCCGATGACCGCGTGAAGATGGCTTGGACCTCAGGCGTCGCCGTACTCCCGGACGGAGGGCTTTTCATCTCCGACTACCTCGGGAAACGGCTCCTCGAAGTGAATGCCAAGGGTGACCTCGTGCACGAACTGCGGGAAACGCCCTGGAGCGTTGCCAGCGTCACTGTACCCTAGCCGCCTTCATCAGTCGCCAACCCGGCAGTCCTCGCTCCACGGGCATGCCAGAACGCCATCAGACCCCAGGCCGTGATCACCACGTACTGAATCGCCTGGAACAACAGGATGAACGCGATCGAATCATCCTTGCGAAACCCGAACGGCGTTAGTACGCTGACGGCAACGAATTGATACACGCCCACATATCCCGGAGTCGACGGCAGAGCGCTGCCCAGTCCCAGTCCCGTAATCAACAGGAATGCGATTGGCATGGAAATGTCGAGCCGTAAGGATTGCGCTCCGATTACCGTTGTGATCGTGTCCAACAGCCACACCATAAGCGTCAACCCGAGAAAGCCGAACAGCCGTCCGGGGTGATGAAAGGCCCGGATTCCCAACAGTACCTGATGAACCAGATGCCCCAGCCTCTCCTTGATCCCGTGGGGAAGCGGCATCTTGCGCAGCAGCCTGTCCCACACAGGCGCCAGCAGCGGCAATACGATAATCGCCAACACGCCGCCAAAGCCCAGCACGGCGAACGGTTTCGCGGCGTGCCCCAGCCATTGCGGCTTCGACGGGATCAGCAACAGCACGCAGGAACTGATCACCACCAGCGCGATCGCGTCCACCATTCGCTCCGAGAGCGCCGTCGTCAGCACGTACATCCTGCTGAGCTTGGCTCGCTCGCTGACCATCATCGTGCGCACCAGTTCCCCGGCGCGCGCGGGAAGGAAATTGTTGCCGAAATAACCCGCCGAAGTTGCCCAGAATGCCGCCGGGATCGAGATTCGCCCCTCCGCCCGCAACAGAATCCGCCATCGGACGGCGCGCAGGTAGAGCGCCAGCGTCACCAGCAGACAGCACAAACCGATTTCTCCCAGTTGCGCGCCGCCGAGAATCTGCCATACCCGGCCCCACTCGATGCCGCGCAAGGAAAAATACAGCAGAACGCCGGCAAGCGCCAGCGAAATCGCCCAGTACAGCGGTTTAGTTCCGCCCGCCTTCAGTTCCTTGCTCGACTCGGGCAATCGCTTCCTCTCATGACGCTGATTCCCGATTGTAGCAATGCCGTACCGAACGGCGGAAACGTTAGCATGTAAGGATGGACAGCATTCCCGGCCGCCGTACGGCATGGATGATTGCGCCGGCAATGCTGGTGATCCTCGGCCTGTTCGCTTCGGGCGTGGTGTCGGCAATTCTCGAAAGCCTCGGCCGCTATCAGGACCCGGTTCTCACCTTTCGCTACTATTCGCAACTGTTTTCCGACCGGGAGATTCGCGCCTCCCTCCGCTTCAGCCTTGCCTTGGCGGCGGTTGCCACGGGATTGTCGGCGGCGTTCGGACTCATGCTTGCCCTGCGCCTGCGGCAGGCCGCCCGCGCACGGGCCGGCTGGAATACACTGCTCCAGCTTCCTCTTGCCGTGCCTCACCTCGCCATGGCGTTCGTCGTGTTGCATCTCATCTCATCGAGCGGCCTCGTGGCCCGCATCGCCTATCACGCAGGCGTCATCTCCATGCCCGCGGAATTCCCCAGCCTGGTCAATGACCGCTTCGGGACGGGGATCGTGCTCGTGTACATCCTCAAGGAAACTCCCTTCGTGGCCTTGATGGTTCTCGCCGTGCTCACGCGGCTTGGCGATTCCTATGAGCAGGCGGCGCGCACTCTCGGCGCGTCCGGCTGGCAATGCTTCCGCCATGTAACCCTGCCGCTCGCCGCGCCGCCCCTGGTGGCTTCGTCTCTGTTCGTCTTCGCCTACATTCTCAGCGCCTTTGAAGTGCCCTTCGTGCTCGGCCGTCCGTATCCCGCGATGTGGAGCGTCATCGCCCAGCGCCGCTATATGGAGCCGGACCTGGCCGCAAGGCCCGGCGCCATCGCACTTGCCGTTGCCGCCTCCTCCCTCACGGCCCTCCTCGTCTGGCTCTACCTGCGCGCCGCCCGCTCCTGGAGCGGGTTGGACAAGCCGGCCATTTTCTGATGAGCATGGATACCCGGCTGAGCGCGGCGCATTTCTGGCGAGTGGCCCTCGCTCTCATCGCGATTCTTCCGGTTCTCGTCCTGGCCGTCTGGTCTCTCTCCCGGGGATGGCTATGGCCTGCTTTGCTCCCGCGCGCATGGAGTCTTCGCGCCTGGCGCTACGCTGCCTCCCCGCTCTCGGGAGTGCCGCAATCCCTTACAGAAAGCGTATTCATCGCCGTCATTGTGGCGGCTCTCGCGGTGCTGCTCGCCGTCCCCGCCGCGCGCGCCGTCGCTCTCCATTCCTTCCGCTTCAAGCAGGCCGTGCTGTTCATTCTGCTCCTCCCGGTCCTCGCGCCCCCGGTGGCTTCCGCAATGGGCGTCCACTCCCTCTTCATCCGCCTCGGCCTCGCGGAAACTGTTTGGGGCGTCATTCTCGTCCATCTCATTCCCGCTGTCCCTTATTCCACCCTGATGATGGTAGGCTCCTTCTCGCGCTTCGAGACAGAACAGGAGGCGGTGGCGCGAACCCTCGGAGCCTCCACCTATCACGTGTGGCGGCGCGTCACCTTGCCTGCTCTGGCGCCCGGCATCGCCGTGAGCGCCGTATTCGCGTTCCTTGTTTCCTGGAGCCAGTATCTTCTTACCCTGCTCGTCGGCGGAGGTCAGGTCCGGACCCTTCCCCTCTCCCTCATCGCCTTCCAGACGAGCGGCGACGATGCCGTGGCCGCCGCACTCGCTCTGCTCTATCTGGCGCCCGCCGTCTTCCTTTTCCTCGCCGTGGCGCGCTTTCTGAGGACGGATGCCTAAGACCCTGCTCGCTTCCTTGCTGCTGCTATCGCTGGCATTGCCCGGTTGCCGCAGACCCGCGGCCCCGCACCCATTTCAGCTCGACGGGTTGACTTGGGACGATGTGCGGCGAAAAGCCCGCGGAACACCGGCCTGCCTGGCAATGTGGGGAGGCGATGAGGAAAGGAACCGCTATTTCCAGCAGACAGTGGCTCCGGCCATGGCGGCGAAGTACGGCATCAGCCTTCGCATTCTTCCGCTGTCGGACACCGCGGAAGCCGTCAACAAACTGCTCAACGAGAAACGGGCCGGCAAGACCTCAGGCGGCTCCATTGACGCCGTCTGGATCAATGGGGAAAACTTCCGCGCCGCGAAGCAGGCTCACTTGCTTTGGGGCCCCTTTGCCGGCTTTCTGCCCAATATCCGCTTCTATGACGGCGAGATCCGGCAGCGCGATTTCGGGACTCCCATTGAAGGCTTCGAAGCTCCCTGGAAACGGGCGCAGTTCGTCTTCGCCTTCGACTCCGCCCGCTTCCCCACTCCCCCGGACACCATCGATGGCCTTCGCCAGTGGATCCGCGCGCACCCCGGCCGCTTCACCTACGTGGCGCCCCCCGATTTCACCGGCTCCGCTTTCCTCCGCCACATCCTCATGCACTTCGGCGGCGCCGCCGACGAGCCGCACTACCGGCGTGCAGCCGCTCAGTCGATTGCCTGGCTTAACGACATCAAACCCTATCTTTGGAAGCGCGGGGAAACCTATCCTTCCAGCCCTCGCGACCTCGACCGCCTTTTCGCAAACAGCGAAATCGACTTCACGATGAGCTACGGGCCATACTTCGCCGTTCAGCGCATCCGCCGCGGCGAGTTTCCTCCCTCCACGCGCACCTTCGTCCTGCGCAGCGGCACCATCGGCAACTACAGCTTCCTCGCAATCCCATTCAACGCCGCCAACGTGCCCGCCGCCCTGGTGCTGATCAACGAACTGATGTCCTTTGACGCGCAACTCGACATGGCGAGGGTGCTCGAAGATCCCTTCCCTCAACAACTCGACCGGCTCACCGCCCAACAGCGCGCGGCTGTCGAGGCGATTCCGCGCGGCCCCGCCGCTTTGCCCGAAGCGGTGCTCGCAACCCATTACCTCCCCGAACCGGACGCCGTCTATCTCGACCGCTTCGAGAAGGAGTGGATGGAAAAGGTGCTGCGCCAGTGAGCCTCGAACTGCGCGGCGTCAGCGCCGGGTACGGACCGCGACCCGTGTTGCGGCGGATCTCCCTCACCGCCGCAAGCGGGGAACTCCTCGCCCTTCTCGGGCCTTCCGGATGCGGCAAAACCACCGCCCTCAAAGCCATTGCCGGCCTGCTCCCCATCCGGGAAGGCGCCATCCATCTGGCTGGTGAAGCGGTCGACCATATCCCGGCGGAAAAACGCGGCGCGGCCATGGTGTTTCAGAGCCCGCTGCTCTTTCCCCACATGACCGTCTTCGACAACATTGCCTTCGGCCCGCGAATGAAGCGCCTGCCCGCCGGTGAGACCGCGCGCCGTGTCGCCGGGGCGCTCGAGATGGTCCGGATGACCGGCTTCGAACAGCGCCGCCCCAATCAGCTTTCCGGAGGCCAGCAGCAGCGCGTTGCCCTCGCCCGCGCCCTTGTCACCCAGCCTCGAGTACTCTTGCTGGACGAGCCCTTCTCCGCCCTCGACGAGCATCTGCGCGAAGAGATGCGCGGGCTTGTCCGCGCCCTCCAGCGCAAGCTCCGCATCACTACCGTGTTCGTTACTCACGACCAGCAGGAAGCCGCCATCCTGGCGGACCGCGTGGCGCTGCTCCTTGACGGCGAGATTGCGCAAACGGGAGCCCCGCGTGATCTGTTCGAATCCCCGCGCACGGCGCGCATCGCGCAGTTCTTCGGCTGGCAGACCTTTCACGCGGACGAGTCCGGCATCCACATGCTTCCTCCCGAGATCCGCGGGGATGGTGAATGCATGGAATTGGAAGGGACCATCGAGGAAGTCAACTACCGCGGGTGGACCGAAGTCTGCGCCGTCCGCTTGTCCAATGGTCACCGTCTCCGAATCAACGCGTCTCATGTTTCGCTGCACGGCGAGCGGGCCGTGATCCGCGTCCCACGCGCCGCTGTAAGCATCCTGCCGCATCATGAACCGGCCTGAAGTTCTTTGCTATACTGCGACGGTCGGACTTTTTACGATGTCTTCCTATCGGCTGGGCGATGATGTCGATGATTTCTGCGTCAAGTGCAAGCGGATCACGAACCATTCCATCGTTTCCCTTCTCAACGAAGAGCCTGCTAAAGTACGCTGCCGCACCTGCTACAACGATCACGATTGGCGCCGCTGCGAGGCTCCTCCTTCCAAGAAGGATCTGAAAAAGATGCAGTTGTTCAACGAAGTGCTCGCCACGGCCGCCGCTCCTGCCGCCGCAGGTGACCCTCCCGATCCGCCGGCCGAACAAGCCGCTATTGCCGCTCAAGAAGAAGCAAAGCCGAAAAAGGGCCGCAAAGGCCGGCCCTCCGCCTGATCCGGTCTTCTACTTCATCGCTTCGAACAATCCGAACGAGAAAATCGCTGTCGCGGACGCGATGGCTACATATTGCTTGCCGTCCACGCCATACGTGATCGGAGACGCCGTCAGCCCCTCGCCCATCTGGAAGTGCCACAGGTGCTTCCCGTTCTTGGCGTCCACGGCCACCAGTTGCCCGTCGTCATCGCCGAAGAACACCACCCCGCCGGCCGTCGAAACCGTGCCGGCCCACGATTCCGCCGGACCTGTCATCGGATATTCCCAAACCCGCTTGCCCGTCGTGGGGTCAAACGCCCGTAGATAAAACTTCCCGAGATCGATCGGCTTCGGACTTGCGCCGCCACCCGCGAAGTTCTTGTTCGGCACCGGCTCTTTGGCCGAACTCGTGTAGATGTCGCACTGCTCCAGCGTCACCACGTAGAGCAGGCCCGTCGCCGGGTTGAACGAGGGCGACATCCAGTTGGTGGCGCCGCGCACCCCCGGGCACACCCGGTTGCCGCTTGGCGTCGGCTGCTTGCCCGGAACCTCGATCGGCCGTCCCTTCGCATCGATACCCGTCGCCCAGTCCAGCTTATCCACCAGTTTGGTGGCCTGCAGATACTCGCCAGTCAAGCGGTCCAGCACATAGAAGAATCCGTTTCTGTTGGCATGGAGTACCAGTTTGCGCGTCTTCCCTTTGAAGGGTAGATCCACCAGTACGGGCCATGCCTGCGCATCCCAATCGTGCGTGTCGTGCGGCGTGAATTGGAAATGCCATTTCATCTTGCCGCTGTCGGCATCAATCGCCAGGAGCGACGAAGTGTACAGGTTGTCCCCCAGCCGGTCGCCGCCGTAAAAGTCGGGCCATGCGTTCCCCGTCGTCCAGTAGACAGTGTTCGTCTCCGGGTCAAACGTTCCGCTCAGCCACGTCGCGGCGCCGCCGTACTCGACGTACTTGCCCCACGTCTCGGACCCCGGTTCCCCCTTGGCAGGCACCGTATACAGCCGCCACGCTTCTTCGCCCGTCGTTGCCGAGTACGCCGCCACATAGCCGCGCATGCCGCTGTCCCCGCCCGCAACCCCAACCAGCACCTTGTCCTTCACCACCATCGGCGCGAGCGAAGCGTAAAGCCCATCCTCCAGCCGCCCATATTGCTTCTGCCACAGCAGCGCCCCGTTCCGCCGGTCCAGCGCCACAAGGTACGCATCGCCGGTCACAAAAAAGACGCGGTCCCCCAGAATCGCGGCGCCGCGATTCACCGCCTCTTTCTTCGCCCGCGCATCCTTGTACTGCCAGATCAGCCTTCCCGTGCGCGCATCGAGCGCTCTTACTTCGTTGCTATTGGTGACGTACATCACTCCGTCATAAACGATCGGGTTCGTGCGCAAGCCGTTGGCTTTGGGCATGTGATACACCCACTTCGGCACTAACGATCCCGCGTTCGCTACGTTGATCTGTGTCAGCGGGCTGTGGCGGCGGCCCTCGTAATCCCCGGCATAGGTCAGCCAGTTCGCCCCCGGGCCCTTCAAAATATCTTCGTAGCGCACCTGCGCCATCGTGCTCGCCGCGGCGAGCAGGCCGATAAGGAAGGCTCGTGTGGTCATCATTTCTTCTCCGGCTCGTAGGGACGGACACTCTGGCGGCTGAGGAACGCGATGAGATCCTCCAACTCCTGCCGGCTGAGCCTCTCTTTATAATTGCGCGGCATCGGGGAATGTTCCGCGTACGTGATCGTGCGCACATCCGGCATCTTGAGCAGATGCAGATTCCCCTGCGCATCCTGGATCTGTACCGAGTAGTTCGTCCGGTTTCGCGCCACCCCCTTGATCGTGCGGCCATCGTTCAACACCGCCGTCACTCCCTTATACGTAGGGAAACCGTCCGCATCAGGATCGACAATGGATTCCCGAATCTCCTCCACAGCCCGCACCGCTCCGACGTTGCTCAAATCCGGCCCCAGCATCCCCCCGCGCCCCAGGATTCGATGGCAGTTCGAGCAGCCTCCCTTGCCCCAATAGATCTCCTCGCCCGTCTGTGCATTGCCCGGCACCGCCGTCTCCACCGCGGGAGCGGTCAGCGACCGTACATAGGCCGCGATCTCCCAGATCTGCGTATCCGGCAGATTCGTTGCCGGCATGTCCGCGCCCGGTACCCCCTTCCGGATCGTCTGGAACAGCCCGTCATCATCCAGTGGATGCCATACCCCGCGCTGCCGCAGGTTCGGTCCGCGGCCGCCTTGCCCGTTCGGACCATGACATCCAATACAGGAAGTGGCGAACAGCTTCTTGCCCGCCGCAATCGCCTCCGGGTTCCCCATGGCGGGGTTCTTCGACTTCCCTTCATTACTTGCATCGTGCTGTGCCAATAGAGGAAGCACGGCGCAGAAACCTGCCAACGTGAGCCAAGAGCTTCGCATAGACCTATCGTTAAAGCGTATCACCGTTGGCGAAACCGGAACGAATAGAGGTCGGCATCCTTCAGGACGAAGCGCAGGCGCACGGGCCGGCCGGCGAGCGGGGCAACCGAGGAGCCATTCTTCCAGCGAACGATACGGGATATTTCGTCGCCAATCGATTCCTGCGCGTCCGCCAGCCCGTATCCTTCCACCGGCTTCCCATCCAAACCCTGTATCTCCACCCGCACACTCCCCGCCGCCGACGTCGAAAAATTCACTTCCAGCACTTCCCCCGCGAACCGCACCGGCTTCGTCAACAATTCTCCCCCTCCGTAGCCCGCGTGCACGCTCGCAAACCCGTCCAGCCGCATCGCGTACCGCTCCAGATGCGCCGTCGGCTGCCCGTAGTTCTTATTCACATACAACGACATCTCCGCGGGCCCCGTCTGCACCACATTCCAGGCCGGATAGTTCGTGCGCGAAACCCAGTTCTCCAGACCAGGCCCCGGCCGCAGAAAAGCCTCCAGGAACGTGCGCTCATAGCGAGTCCCGCCCCTTGTCGTGAACAGCACCGCATCCGAAATGTCCTTGTAGTAAGAGGGGTCCACGTGGATCTCCTTCGCTTCCTCCTCATTCAACACCTGGCGCCCGGGAAAAAACCGCGCCGCGATACTCACGTACAAGTTTGGGGCGCGGAAATAGGGACTCGTCTGGTTGGTGTACAAATGCTCGGCTGGAGCATCGCCGAAACTCATCTCCTCCGGCGGAGCCCAGTGAAGGAAATCACTGCTGGTCGTGCGCGACACCCAGCGGTAGCGCTTTCCTCTTACCTCCTTGAATGTCCGGAAGTAACACACATACCTGCCTTCGCTCGACGACCAGAAAGCGAGATTCTGCGAATCGTATCGCGCCGGACCCTTGGGCAGAATCGGCTCCTCGCGCAGTTTCCGCCAGTGGATTCCATCCGCGGAAACAAATGCCGCCAGACCCGAGGACCCGGTTCCCGCAATCGCTTTGTAACGCTCACTCGCCGCCACGCCCGGCCGGGAATCCAGAAACGGCGTGAAGTTGTGGGAGAAGGGTGCGGATCCGGCAAGGATGACGTTATTCTCTTTGGTTCCGCGTACGGTGTACAGGCCCAACTTCGGCTTTGTCCAGTTCCTTCCGTCGCTCGATTCCGCGTAGCAGGTGACCTCCTCCGATCGCCCATCCTGGCCGGCGGACGGCACGCCCCGGTAGTAAAGCCGGTAGCGGTTCCCATCGTGGATCACCGTGAAATACCCGCAGAAAGCCCCCTCCCAGGGTTCGTCCATGCGCAGCACAACCCCCTCATTCACGGGCTTTGCCAGTTCGAGCCGGGAGTTTGTCAGCCGGTCCACCAGGTACCGGTCGGCGAACAACTCGCGTTGGGAGCCGATGTCAATTGTCTGCGCCGGAAGCGCGGACGCCATGGCGGATACTGCAAGAAGCACTCGTAACATTGCATCCGCTATTGTAAGGCGTCGCGATGGAACGTTAGGCTTTTCCGTTCCCCTTGAGTATCCGGTGCACGGCCACACTCGTTCCGAGAACCGCTGTCAGGACGCCGCAA
Source organism: Bryobacterales bacterium (assembly GCA_020847975.1). Classification (GTDB taxonomy): domain Bacteria; phylum Acidobacteriota; class Terriglobia; order Bryobacterales; family Bryobacteraceae; genus CADEFT01. Next base: position 45,414 of record JADLBD010000220.1, read on the forward strand.
GCCTTCTGCCACGTCGGCGTTGGAGTGAACTGAAGCTGGTTCACCAACCCCTTCACGCCGGGCGTATGACGGATGCTTGCCATCAGGGCATGATACTCCGCGTGCGACAACTTCCCCTCCAGCGATACCTTGCCCTCTTTTACAGCCACGTTCACTGTCTGTGGATTCTTCACCAGGTGGCCCATCCGGCTGCGGATCCGCGCCAGCAGGACGCTATCCTCCACCTCCTCGTGAGCGATGGTCGACTTCACTTCCGCCGCCAATCCCTTCGCGCGGTTGATCAGATCTTCCTCCGTCTTGGCAACCGTTTCCACCGTCTCCTTATAGGCCTTGACGGCCTTGTCGCGAACCAGCGTCCGGCGGCGTTTTCCGCGGTCCGGATCAAACAGGTACATCCCAAGCGCGCCGATGCCGACACCGGCCGCGCCGGAAAGCAAGACCCCAACCGGGGGCCTATGGGCAACAGACTCTTTCGTAATCATTGCCGGTACTCCTTTCGGTAATCTGAGAATCCTTCGATGGCGGCGGCTCGGGGCACTCCGGGAACCGCCGCAGTTTGGGGCTCTCCTTCCGCTCCTTTTCCACCTTCCGCGTCGTCACCTTCAGGTGCTCCTTCATATCCTGAAACTCACAGCAATCCACCTTCAGCTTCTCCACCGGAGGCAGAAATTCCATCTCCTTGAAGGTGCTGAGAATTCGTTCAAAGAACGGCGGATGCGTGCGGAAGAAACTCGCCGCCCGTACATAGCCCTTCTCGCTCGCCATCTTGTCGAAGAAGGTAATGAAGCCGCGCGGATCATATCCCGCGCGCCAGCAATACTGCACGCCCAACTGATCGGCTTCGGCTTCAAATTCACGGTTCACGCCGAGCAGCGTGAGGTTCAGCGCCAGCCCCAGTCCGAAAAAGCCATACTGCAAGGCATAATATGTCCCGATGCCCACAGCTCCGCCGGTGAAGATGATCGCCGCGATCTGGGCGCTCTGATACACCAGTCCGGCTATCGTCGCCTTCCGCATCAGCCGCGCGCCATGCCTCGCCGCTACGTGGGCCATTTCGTGCGCCAGCACCCCGGCCAGTTCCGATTCCGATTCCGCCTTCTCTATCAGCCCCGTGTTCACATAAAGAAAACCGCCGGGTAGCGCGAAGGCATTAATCTCCTTGCTCGTGAGAATTGTCACCTTGATTGGAACTTTGACGTCGCTGCGGGCCGCCAGATCGTTGGCCAGCCCCTGCACGTAGTTCCTGACCCTCTCATCCGTCATTTCGGGCGGCATCAGCCCGTACATCTTCAGATCCTTGATAGCCTCCTCGCCCTTCTTGACGTCTTTTTCCTGCCCTTCCCCCACCTTGCGCACGCCAATGTCTTCCACGTCCCCGAACCGCCTCTGCCGCGCCTGTCCCGCGGCAATCTGTGCATCCACCCCGCTCTTCTCCGCGGGCCAATGTTCGAGCAGGCTCAGTTTCGCCAACCTGTTGTCGAACACCACCGGCATGCCATGCTGCCGCTCCACGCGCTTCTCGTACGCCTGGCGCTCCAACTCGAGAATCCGGCAATGCACTTCCCGCCGCTTCTCCGTCGTGGCTTCGTCATCTCTCGAGGCCAGCCGGTTGAGCCGCTCCAGTTCCTTCCTGTCCTGGGCGATCTTCTGGAGCAACTGTTTTTCTTGCGACTCGAGCAGTTGGGCCTGCTTCTTCTTTTCCGCCTCCAGTTCCCGCCGCACCTGCGCGTACTGACTGCCGGAAAACGAAACTCGCGTCGCCAGGTCTGCCAGTTCCAGATAGGGACGTTCAATCAGGTTCCGGAGCGTCTGCCCGGGCTGGTCCACCCTGGCAGGGAGCACAGTCGCCAGGCAGGCGGCGATGAGAGCACTGCGTATCATACACCGCTCCTTGTCTCAATCTCCTGCACGCCGCTCGCCAACCAGCCACTATTGGTCGGATGGCATACTAGCCGGTAGGACGGCATGAAAACGATGAAAGCCTGTGTACTCCACACCCGCCAACCCGTTGACCGGTCCCCGCTCATGATCGAAGACGTTCCACTGCCGGATCCGCGGGCGGGCCAGGTCCGCATCCGCGTCAGTGCCTGCGGCATCTGCCGCACGGACCTGCACGTCATTGAAGGGGAATTGCCGGAACGGAAGTTGCCGCTCATCCCCGGCCACCAGGTGGTCGGTATCGTCGATGCCCGCGGACCCGGAGCGAATCGATTTTCTCCGGGACAGCGGGTCGGCGTCGCCTGGCTGCACCGCACGTGCGGCTTCTGCGAATACTGCCTCTCCGGCAAGGAAAACCTCTGCGACCAGCCGGATTTCACCGGTTACACCGTCGACGGCGGCTATGCCGAGTTTCTCCTTGCCGACGAGAACTTCGTCTATGCATTGCCGGAAGGCTTTTCTGATCTCCAGGCAGCCCCGCTGCTCTGCGCCGGCATCATCGGATTCCGCAGCCTGCGCCTCTCCGGCATCCAGCGTGGTGGCCGGCTGGGTCTATATGGCTTCGGAGCCGCCGCCCATGTCGCCATTCAAGTAGCGCGGTTCTGGGGAGCTGATGTCTACGCCATGACACGCGACAAACGGCATCAGGATCTCGCCATGGAACTCGGAGCGAAGTGGGCCGGCGGAACCGTCGATCCACCCCCGCGCACCCTCGATGCGGCCATCGTGTTTGCCCCCGCCGGCGAGATCGTTCCCGCCGCGCTCAAAGCCCTCAAAAAAGGCGGCACGCTTGCCCTCGGCGGCATCCACATGAGCCCCATCCCGGAAATGCCCTACGCGCTCCTTTACCACGAACGCGTCGTGCGCTCCGTGGCCAACAACACCCGTCAGGACGGCGAGGATTTTCTTGCCACAGCCGCGCGCATTCCCGTGCAAACCCATGTCGAGGTATTCCCTCTCGAAGACGCCAACCGCGCACTAAATGCACTCAAATACGATGCCATCAAGGGTGCGGCGGTACTCCAGGTGGAACGCCCCTGATTCCATGCTCTTCGCGCTCGCGCGTGCTTTCACCCAGCATCGTGAATTGACGCAGCAGGCTCTCTCAGCAACTCAGCCAGCGCTACCGTCACCGCCACCACCGCCGGTCCGATGAAAAGTCCCATCAGCCCGAAGGCCTGTACCCCGCCGAGCAGCGCAAAAAACACGAGCAGCGGATGCAGTTTCACCCTCCCGCTCACCACGTAGGGCCGAATGAAATTGTCCGCCAGCCCGATTACCCCCGCGCCCAGAGCCGCCAGGATGATCGCTTTACCCCAAGCCCCGCTTGCGGCAAGATAGATGCTCGCCGGTGCCCAGACAATCGGCGGCCCAACCAGCGGAACCATGGAAAACAAGCCTGCCACCAGGCCCCAGAGCACCGGAGACGGCAGCCCCAGAACCAGAAACGCCAAGCCAGTCAGCCCGCCTTGCGCGGCCGCCACCGCCAGCACCCCGTACATGTTCGCGATCACCGAGCGCCCCACTTCGGAAAACAGCCGCTCAATTTGACGCGGCTCGAGGGGCAATACCTCCATGGCGTACCGCCGGATCGCCTGGCCGTCCCGAAAAAGAAAGAACAGGCTGAACAGCGTCACCATCCCGTTCAGAAGTAACCCCGCCAGATTGGCGATCATGCTGCGCAAAACCCGCACCAGGGTCGCGCTGGCCGATTCCACCCAACCCGTCACGATCGACCTGAGGCTGAAATCGGGATCCTCCACGTCAATTCCCGCGAGATTCAGTGGCCGCTCTAAAATGTGGGTCAGCCAGGGCTCCCACCCCCCGCTCGCGGAACTCTTGCTGGCCAGGGACCCATAGAGTTGCTGCAACTCCTTCGCAACCCCCCGGCTGAGCAGCACTGCGGGAAGGAGAGTCGCCACCACCACCATGGCAACCGACAGAACTGCCGCGGCGTTGCGGTTCTTGACAAAGCGGCTGATCCGCTCGTATACCGGATAGAACAGAATGGCCAGCGCAGTCGCCGCCACAATCGGCATCAGGAACGGTCGGACAATCGTAAAGCACAGATAGGCGGCAAGCACCGACAGCGCAATCAGAAAGAATTGCCGCGCGCGACTCTCTCCGCGACGCTCTCCTTGAGGCTTGGCATCCATGCTCTGGCGAATCCATAGTACCGTAGCTGCTTTGGTCCCTGGTTTGCTCCCCAGATTTGGGCGGCTTTGCCCGCTCTTGGAGTAGCCATGCGCAAGATCGAAGTGGAAACCATCCGGCCCAACGAATTCGACACCCCGTGGTTCTTCGAGGAAATCGACAGAATCATGCGGGCCATTCGCACACGTGCTGACGAAACATTCCAATCGCGCTCCCCGGCCGAACCGCGGGAAACGGACGCCCTCTTTGCAGCCGAGCAGCAGATGTTCTTCCACCCGCCGTCTGAACTGATCGAACAAGGTCCCGAGTTCCGCTTGAGGATTGCCGCTCCCGGCTTCCAGGCAGACCAGATCCTGGTTGCCGTCGAACCGGATTGCATCACCGTTCGCGGAAAAGTCCGCTCTTCCGGGGAACGGAAGGATGAGAAGGTGATCTTTTCCGAGTTGCGGGATCGCGAGTTGTTTCGCCGCTTCCCCCTGGCTCATCCGGTCGACGCTAGCCTCGTGACGGCTACCCTCGAGGATGGCTTGCTCACCGTCATCCTGCCGAAGGCAGCCATCGCTTTGATCCACCCGGCAGAGGACTCGCCCGTTCGGCTTCAAACAAAGGAGGCGGCCGCGGTCTGAATCCATGAACCCTGCAAACAAAAAGGGCCGGCCGTGATTGCGGCAAAGTCACGGCCAGCCAGCCTGGCAGGAGAATCGCGTGAGGTCTAGAACGGACTCTTGCTACCAGAAACCTGAACATGACATCCACCGCTGGGCGCCGTTTCTCCGGGTCGGGAGGTGTGACCAACTCTACGGAGCGTCGGCGCCAAGCGATGAAGCTCAGTGCAACCGCGGCGGGTTCGTCCGCCTGCAAGGGCAAAGCGAAATCACTCAACTCAGGGGTGCGAGTGACCGTGCGCGTACAGGTAACAACCCGGCGCTCCCGCCTGCTCGCCTCCCAGGACTCAGGCTCCATCCATCGCGCTATCCCCTCCTCCCATCCGCGGCGCTGTTGGAAGTATCAACGTTGAGAGGGAGATCAGTTAGCTCAACCGGATTCAAGCACCGCGGATGAGCGGAGAGTTCCTCGTGCGGCGTCAGCCTGTCATGCTCATTTACTTGCCAAAGATCTTAATTGAGTATAAGTTTCCCCGCGCAATCCATGACATACCGCCTGGGCTGTATTTGTGGACCCCGCGCCACGGTTCCAGCCCGTCGCGCCGGAACTTCCCTTTCGCACCAGTAAAATACCTGCTGCACGGTATTCTTTTTCCCCAGCCCCCGCCCTATCTTGGGATCAGGTAGCCAGATACCAGTGCGTAGGGATAAGGATCATTCTCGAAAGGTCGTTCCGATCGAGCGCTATAAGTCGCATACCGCTTCCCGCAAGGATGAACGGATCGACTGCGTGTTCCTGACCGGCTCGAAAAGTGAAGCCGCCGCGGCCACGCGCATGGTTGCCTCCCGCGGTATTCGCATTCACCATGCGTCCTGCCTGCGGCAGGCGCGCCTGTTCCTCGCCATCACCCGGGCCACCGTCCTGCTTGTGAAGGCGCGCTTCGACGGAGGCGATTGGCGGGATGGCCTTCAACTCCTGGCCCGCAACCGCCTGCCTGCCGTACTCGTGGTTGCCATCCCCGAGTTCGATGGAACCTTATGGGTGGAGGCGCTTCGGGAAGGAGCCTGCGACGTGATCCCCCAGCCGTTTCGCGCCGATGAACTCATCCGGGTCATCGAGAGCGCCAGCGAATGCGCCACCCGTACCGAGGCGCGTCGCGCTCTGTCCAGTCCGCCCGATACACTAGTCGAGAGTTTGGATGGAGCCGACAGAACGGAAAGTCCATAGCAACATCCCGCGCCCCCCGGCCGGCCGCCCCGCCGTGGCCTTCCGCCTCGCTCTCCTCGCCGGATTCGGCGGGGTCTTCCTCCTCATGGCCTTCGTCGGCATCGACTCCCTGCGCATCGTCCATCGTATCGAAGCCAGCAACATCGAGAGCGACCAGGAGTTCCTCAAACGAAACGACACCCTCGAGCGTATCCGTTCCGATTTCTATCTCTCCGGCAGCTATGTCCGCGACTATCTCCTCGACCCCAACGCCACCTCCGCCGAGGCCCATCTCCGCAGCCTGAAGCGGCTGCGGGCGCAGATTGAAGCCGCCCTCCAGGATTACAACCAGGGACTTGCGCCCGACGAGCGTACCGCCTTCACCGACCTCAAAGCCAGATTCGCCACCTACTGGCAATCCATTGATCCCGTGCTCTCCTGGGACGCCCAACAGCGCCGCGCCCGCGGCTTCGGATTCCTTACCCAGGACCTCGTCCAAGGCCGTATCGAAGTCCTCCGCATTGCCGACCGCATCGGCGACCTCAATGAGCGCCGCCTCCATTCCCAGGAGCAAAGCGTCTCCGCGCTGTTCCTCTCTTTCCGCCAGCGATTGACCCTCATTCTCGCCACAAACATGGGGTTGGGCGTCCTGCTCGCCGCCGGTACCGTCTTCTACATCCTCAAGCTCGAAAACGACCTCTGGCGCCGCTACAAGGAGATCCTCCATTTCCAGGGCGAATTAGAAAGCCTTTCCGCCCGCCTGCTCCGCGCTCAGGAGGAAGAACGCCGCTCCATTGCGCGCGAACTCCATGATGAGATCGGTCAATCCTTGACCGCGCTCCTCGTCGATGTCGGCAACGCCTCCGCCCTCGTCCGCTCCGAACAGGACGATCTGCGCGCCAGGCTCGCCTCCATCCGCAAACTCGCCGAGGGCAGCGTCGCCTCCGTGCGCAACATGTCCCTGCTCCTGCGTCCTTCCATGCTCGATGACTTCGGCCTCATCCCCGCTCTCCATTGGCAGGCCCGCGAAATGTCACGCCGCACCGGCGTGCGCGTCGAACTCTCCGCCGACGACGCCCC